>NZ_JBEOPI010000008.1:0-142832 GCF_040309905.1 Shewanella sp. CAL98-MNA-CIBAN-0140 | reverse complement strand
GTGTCGCTTATCCTAGTGTCGCTTATCCTAGTGTCGCTTATCCTAGTGTCGCTTATCCTAGTGTCGCTTATCCTAGTATCGCGGGTAATAGTGTCGCGGGTAATAGTGTCGCGAGTAATAGATTCAGTCTGCATCATGTTTGCTATGACCGAGTCCAACGGTAAAGCCAGGTTTCGACTTCGCGTGGGCTAGTAAACTTAAGCTCAGCACGCAGCTCAATCAATTCCGCATCTTGTGGGTCCATTTCAAATGCCAAACGATAACCATTGTTTTTTGGCTGACGAGACACGACTACATTGGTGATAACGCCCGCTGAACTTTGGACTTTCACAACGGGCATTTCATCGTTATTGCCGGCTTTAACTTGATAGTCGACAACAAACAAGCGCCTTGGCGTGGCTTTAGCAATATCAGCTCGGCCGCTAGCAGTGCGCGCAACAATAACAGTGCCATCATCTACTTCGGGCTCATCACCCCAAATTAAACGATAGGTAAAATGAAACTCGCTGCCTGCGGCGATAGGTTGTTTGGGTTTCCAATAACTGACGATATTGTCATGAATTTCAGAATCAGTCGGTATTTCGGTCAACACCACCTCACCTGCACCCCAATTTCCGACCGGTTCAACCCATAAACTTGGGCGACGTTCATAGTGAGCTTCGAGGTCTTGATAAGCTTCAAAACTGCGTTCGCGTTGAATTAAGCCAAAACCTTGAGGCGAGTTATCCATAAAGGCACTCACCTGTAATTGCTTTGGGTTAGCCAATGGCCGCCATAAGCGTTCGCCACGACCGTTTAATATTAATAGCGCATCGGAGTCGTGCACTTCAGGCCGAAAATCATCGGTGTTTTGACGACCATTCATCGAGTGTAAAAACATACTCGTGCTAGGAGCCAAGCCCACTTTGACTAACTCTTTGCGCGGAAATAAGGTCGCTTCCACATCGATATGAGTATTATCGCCAGGCCTAACAGAAAATCGATACGCCCCAGCAACGCTAGGACTGTCTAGCAATGCATGCACCACGATTAAATTGCTGTCACTGTTTGGGCGTTCAACCCAAAAGGCACGAAATATAGGAAATTCTTCGCCTTCAGGCTCTGCGGTATTTAACGCTAAGCCCCTTGAAGACAAGCCGTAATCGCTACCTTTACCCAAGGCACGGAAATAACTCGCCCCTTGGAATACCATTAATTCATCAAAATACGCTGGGTTATTCAGCGGGTAATGAATGCGTAAACCTGAATAGCCAATATCTTGTGTCGGTAACTTTTGGCTAAGCACATCGCCAGCAGTAAAAAATCCCGAATTATAGGCCAAATGGGTTGCTTGATTGCCTTCGACCAAGGCAATTTCAATTAAATCTTGGAAATAGAAACCACGATGAAATAGCTGCATTTGATAAGGCAAGCCTTCGGCTTTCCAAATGGAGGCTTCTGGCTTAAAGCGAATATCTCGATATTCATCATAAGAGATTTTGGCCAAACCAGGCGGTAATGGATCATTAAGAACCCCATACGGTTTTTGGGCTATTCGGCGGGCTATTTTAACCACGGAATCAGGATCAAAATTGGCCGTTTTCGCAAAACGTACTTTAGTTGGCACTTCTTCGGTATTTTGCGCTTTAAGCGGTAATTTTTCATCTGCGTAAGTCTGCAGCGGTATGGTCACACTCGGTGGGACAGTGATAGGCGTGTTTGATTCTTGTGCCGTAAGGTTAAAACAAAGTCCTGCGGCAATGGCTAACGACAAGCTCGTCAGCCCTTTTTTTAGCGTTTTAGATGAAACAAATATGCGAAAATTCAGTAAGCTAACCATAGATAGGCAACCCAAAATAAACAGCGTTAACGTGCATTTTTTAACGCGGTAATTGCTGCAAAATATCTTTGGATACAACCCCACATTAGATTGCGCGAAAGATATCAGAATGGCAAAAAATTGCACAGGCATTTATAGATAAAGCCGACTAACGGTAATAACATTTTAATCTATTGATATAGCCAAATATCACACTTGCTTGCATGAAAAATTAACATAATAATTTTTATATGGTTAAAGCAATCCTAATGTCATCAATCCCAACTACAATTAAATCTATACGACAGATTAATTATTGTTTCTATTACTCATTTTTATGCTGTTCTAGTGTCTGAGTGACAGTGTCTCTCTAATGATTATTGATATTAATCATTAGAATTTATAGTTTTATAACAACAAGGTAATAGGTTAGGGAGCCAAAATGATTTCAGCGTTATCAGCTAGGTTCAACATCTTATGCTTAAGTGCATTATTGACTTTGATAATATCTTGTAACGCTATGACTGAAACACTGGAACTCTCCACTCTTGAATGGCCACCATTCACAGGATCACAATTAATTGATGCTGGAATTACCAGTCAAATAGTTGAACAAGCATTAAGCTATGAAGGGCATAAGCTTAACGTCACGGTTTTACCCTGGAATCGTGCCATACGAATGGTGAAGATAGGCAAGATTGTTGGTTATTTCCCTGAATATATGATGACTTCAAATGATTTTCTATTTTCTAATTCTTTAGGAATGAGTCCGATAGGCTTACTTGAACGTAAAGCAAAGCCTATCATTTGGAGTAAAGAGAGTGACTTAAACCAATATGTATTAGGGGTTGTTAATGGCTTTGTGAATACGGTAAAAATCGATAAAATGATACTTGATGGAAGTCAGAAATATGAAACAGCCAACAATGAGAGACAAAACATATTGAAATTGGCAGCTGGACGTATTGATACCATAGTGATTGACGTCAATGTCTACCAGTATTTGAAGTCAGATCCACAAGTAGCAAAAATTACCTCCCTTGTGCAAATGAACAAAAAAGTTCTAAAACAGAAGAGTTTACACATTGCATTTGGTAATAATCCGCAGGGGGAAAAGTGGCTAGCGATTATTAATAGAGGCCTATCAAAATTTGATGTCCAAGCCACTCTGGATGCTTCAATACAGAAGACAATTCAGCCGTAATGGGGATAGGGTATTAGGTAAAGGCTCCCTAATATGTTGTCAACGCAAGCTAGTTGATGTGGAACCACTGTGCTATATGGAGTGTCTATGCATGGCCATGTTGCTTCATCTCGGGCCACTGGGCCGAAAACCAAACTGGGCAAACCTATCGGCTAATGTTGAAATTCGCTTAAGCTAGGCGCTATTGAGGCAATTCTTGCCCTTATTATATTACCGCCAAAAAAATAAAGTTAATCGTTAATCGTGAGTTAGGTGACCGCAAAGCATCACCATGAGAAATAACACCATTAAGAGGGCGACGCCAATAACTGAAATCGCCCCAATAAATGCTTAAATTAATGCTTAAATAAATGCTTAAACAATCAAATCCTTCATTAAACCTTCCAACACATCCGCCTGACGGCTCAAACGCTCGATTTCTGAAGCCGTGGTAGTCACTAAGTCCATCACTTGAATAGAGCTACTTCTGACAGAGTCGACATCACTGGCAATATTATCGGCCACAGCACCTTGCTCTTCAGCCGCGGCGGCAATTTCTAAACTTCTATCGGAGATATGCTGATTTTGCTCGGCAATCTCACTAATACTTTGGCTGGCATAAGTCATCAACTGTTCGCTTGATCCCGCTTCGGTGACTGTTTTCGCCATCACGCTCATCACACTTTGGCTATTGGTCTGCAGGGTTTCAATGATTTTTTGGATCTCAACTGTCGCCGTTTGAGTTCTACCCGCTAAGGTTTTCACTTCACTGGCAACCACTGAGAATCCGCGGCCATGTTCGCCTGCTCGAGCAGCTTCAATTGCAGCATTAAGGGCCAGCAAGTTAGTTTGGTCAGAGATGGCATTAATCGTTGCAATCACATCACCAATTTTAGTCGCACTGGTATCGAGTTCAGCAACGGCAACAGAGGCACCACGAACTTCGCCAGCCAAATGATTAATCTCTACTAATGTTTTTTGGATCTGAGCTTGTCCTTGCGTGGTTTTTTCTGTTGCACGCGATATTTGCGTCGACGATTCTTGGGCGTGACTGGCAACCTCTCTGATCGAGACCGCCATTTCTTCAGTGGCACTGGCTAGCGAATCAATGCGGTCTTGCTGCACGCTGGCCAACTGGGTATTTTCATCACTACGAACACGTAACTGGGCACTAATTTGTTGAATAAGCGCAACCGCTTCTTGAGTGGTTTTCACCAACAGATGCTCTCGCTCTGAAACCCGATCAACGGTTCTGGCGATCAAATTGAATTCATTTCGTGATGGCGCATAACCAATACGAGCAGCAAGATCGCCCTCGGCTAACTTTCTCAATGCTTCATAAATATGAAATAGGCCGCCGCCAATAAACGTCTTAATATAGTGGGAGCAAACAAGCATCAATAATAAACTCAAGCTAATGGCAATGATGTGCCACAGGCCTAATCCAGTCAAAAAGCTGTTGCTACCAACATAACTGAGTGAATAATCCTGACCTGACACCTGAGCTGAAATATCGGTATTACGGTCAATTTTAATCGCGGAATGTTGCAGTAATGGCGCCAATTCAGCTGCGGATAATTGAGTAGCAGATGCCAATTTGGCAATCACATCGACTTGTTTTTGCGCCTCTACAGTACGCTGCGAAGATGCGGCGTCAGTCAAACTCACGCCAATAACCACAATAGCAAACAATGCAGTGAAGAAAAGAACAAGAAAATTTTCCTGTAGTTTTACGTTGATCAGATACTTATCTACCCAACGGAATGCAACCTCTTTCACGATGATATCTCCAACAAAAAAATGAAACAGTGACTACCGAGTGTGGCTTACAAGGTTCCTTCAGCCAGTATTATTGATATACAAAACACTCAACTCGATGAATGTTATAAACAATATATGACTATCGCTATCAGATAATTCTAAATAACTAAAGTGATGCCTAGATCACAAAGAATGTTACTCATGACACTTATGGCAACTGAATAATCACAAACTGATAACCTTAGCCAAAGGGGCGTTGTGGTATAAAGAATCGTAAGTATGTCCCGAAATATTGCCTCAGCAAGCTACGCCCGCAATAAACGAGCCCAACAAAAAATGACTTAGCGGATCCCGTCCTTGCAAGATTAGAGATAACGTTATCATTATCCCGAGCTTAGGTGAGTATCATTAGTAAGCATTTAACCCGTTCATATATTTCATCGGTGATGTTTTCATGACTTTTTTAAACATGGTAATAAACGCACTTACCGACTCATAGCCTAATAACTCAGAAACCTGTTGCACACTTTGGTTGTCTGAGAGCGCTTGCAGCGAAGTAATAATATGCAGCTGCGTTCGCCATTTCCCAAATGTCATCCCGGTTTCTTTTGTAATCAGTCGCGCCAATGTGCGCTCTGTTAATGCAAATTGTTCGGCCCATTGCGGCAGTGTTTTTCTCTCGCCAGGCTGACTTATCAATTGTTGGCTCATCGCCTGAATGACCCTATTTTTAGAGAGTACAAAATCTAAATGCTGAATAGGCATCTCAGTAAGTTGCTCAAATAATACCTGCGCAAGCCGGGCGGTTTTGCTGTGTGAACCGTAATGCTGATTGCTCCCAGCAAGCGCAAACATCAGCTCTTTAACTAAGGGCGTAATCGCCAAGGTGCAGGTATTTTGTGGCATACCGGGCATATTGCCATCAATAAATAAGTGGCATAACTCAGCGTTATCTGACGCGCGGTTACTATGAACTTTATTTGCCGGGATCCAAATAGCACTATGGGTTGGCACCATCCACATTTTTGCAGATACCTCACAGGTGACATAACCATGCAAAGCTAAAATTAGCTGCCCTTTGGGATGAGTGTGTAAAGGAATTTCATGGCTAGCACAAGCCTGCTCTATTTTGGCTATAATGGGTTGGTCCATATATTCAAAATTTTTGATTTCATCCCAGCCAATGGTTTCAAACATAGTTTTGTCAGTTTTTAGTTATTTAATGTCACTATTTCTAAATTATATCGCCCGCAAAATCTTTATACTAGCGGCCATTATTTTGCTATAAAAACAAAAGCACCTTATGACGGCACTTACGTTAACTCAAAAACCGCAATCTCGCTTCTCAGGCATATTGCTGGTGATAGGTATTTTGCTTATTGCGGCTAATTTACGCGCGCCTTTTACCGGTATTGCGCCAGTGCTGGAGCAAATTATTAGTCACTTTGGCCTAACCGATCCTCAAGCAGGTTACTTAACCACACTGCCGTTAATTGCCTTTGCAATTGTTTCACCCATGGCGGCTTTTTTTGCGAGAAAACAAGGCTTAGAGCATGCCTTGTTTGCCGCGTTAATCCTGATATTGTTAGGCATTGCGACTCGTTTTATCAATTCATCAACCATGCTATTTATCGGTACCGCCATTATTGGCGTAGGCATTGCGATTGCTAACGTATTATTACCAAGCCTCATTAAACGTGATTTTGCCACTAAAGTGGCACTCATGACCTCGGCCTACGTGCTGACGATGGGGGTAACATCAGGTGGTTTTTCTGCGTTGGTATTCCCGCTTAGTCAACTAAACGGTTTGGGCTGGCAACTGGCACTTGGCTCGGCAGGCATCATCACGGTTGCCAGCTTAATTGTGTGGACAGCACAACTGGGCAAACACACTAAACCGACCTATTGCGCACACCAATCGGCACCATCAAAAAGTGTATGGCGTTATTTATTAGCCTGGCAAATTAGTTTGTTATTAGGCCTAAACTCATTTCTGAATTACATCATCATTACTTGGTTGCCAAGCATATTGACCGATACCGGCCACTCGGCCGTTGAAGCGGGGGCGTATCATGGCGCTTTTCAAATAGCGACAGCATTACCTGGCTTAGTATTAATACCACTGCTGGCGAAGTTAAAAGATCAAAGCGCGCTGAGCTTTATTCTGGCACTACTGAGCGCCGGCAGCGCACTTGGGCTGCTGTATATGCCTCACTTTGCCTTTGTATGGACGCTAATGCTGGGCTTTTGCTCTGGGGCGTGTTTTATTTTGGGGCTGTCGTTTATTAGTTTACGCACCGATGACCCGCATCAAGCTGCGTCACTTTCTGGTATGTCGCAAAGTGTCGGTTATTTACTGGCGGCAGTTGGTCCCATGGTGGCAGGCGCGCTGCACACTGCAACAGGCAATTGGGATGCGCCATTATGGTTATGTGCTATTGCAGCTGTGTTGTGTGCGTTATGCGGTTTCGCTGGCGGCAGAAATACCACCTTACATAAGTCGGCTAGCTAAAAAACCACAAATCGGCTACTTCGAAATCGTGATAGCCGATTTGCTATTGGAAAACATTAAAGACTTCGGTTGAGATATTTAAGCGCTTTTTCATTACCTAATTCAGCACTTTGCTTTATCCATTTATCACCTTCAACTTGATCTTGGTTGCCAATCAATCGCTTTCCCAAAGCATATTGAGCATCGTTCTGTCCAAGCTCAGCGGCTTTAGTTAACCAACTCAAACCGAGCTTTTCGTTAACCGCTACCCCTTCGCCATTCAAATAAATTTCACTAAGATTCACCATGGCAATTATTCCACCCCAGTCTATAGAGGCTTCATAGAGTGAAATTGCTTTGTGTATATCTTGTGGCACACCCGTTCCTAAGCGATACATTTCGCCCAGGTTATTAGCAGCAGTGAGCTGCTTATTGGCGATTGCCCTTTCAAAGTGCAACTTAGCTTTTTGATAATCTTGTTCAACTACATCGCCGAAAAAGTATAGATTACCAATAAGCGCATCTGCATCGGCCTTTTCTATTCGTGCATATTCACGGTAAAGCTCAAACCCCTTATCGAGGTCTTTGGCTACACCCTCACCTTTTAGATATAACTTGGCTAGCCTAATACATGAATAAGAACTTGAAAGACTTTGTTGATACCAGTTAATGGCCTTTTGAATATTATGATGTTCTGGACTTGCAGTTTCATATATCCAACCAAGATTCGAACCAGTCTGTTGACGCCCTAGCTCATATGCTTTTTCAAAGTAAGTAATGGCTTTGTCAAAATCATGAGTAACCTCGGAACTTTGCGAATAAATAACCCCACTATAATAAGCTGAGTTAGCACTATGGTTAACTGAATCCAATAGATATGATAGCGCTAACTTATCATTCTTCTCAGTCCCTTTGCCTAAATGATAACTAATACCCAGATGCTTATAAGCAGCTTTAAAGCCTAAATCTGCAGCTTGCTTAAGGTAAGAAAATGATTGTTTATCATCTTGTTGCACACCATTGCCGAAACGATACATTACACCTAAGTTTGTGAGTGCATTTGGATTACCTAATGAAGCTGCTTTATAAAAAAACGGTACCGCAGTTGATAAATCTTTCTCTACTTTTTCACCGTTTAAATAGAGTACTGCAATATTATTTAACGCGAGCGCATTACCTTGATCGGCAGCCATCTTATAGAGTTGTAAAGCTGTTTGAATGTTTTGGGAAACATACTCACCATTTTCATAAAACATACCCAAATTGACTTGCGAGTCTGCGTCACCAAGCTCTGCGGCTTTATGATAAAGCTCTACAGCAGCTAATTTATCCTCACCAACATTCCAGCCAAAATCATATGTTTTAGCAAGATAACCAACAGCAAAAGGATAATTATGCTCTACAGCAATGGCTAAATATTCATGCCCAAGTTGGATGTTTTTGTCAGCTCCAGCCCCATTAATATACATGAGAGCAAGGTTATACTGCGCAATTGCTGAATCACTATCAGCCGCCAATTTGTACCATCGAAAAGCTTGCTGTTGATCATTTTGTTCAAAGTCATAAAGATAAGCTAGCCCCAAATAACAAGGTACTTGTTCTGACTCCGCCCCCATAAGGAAGTTAGCCTCGGCTTTGTGTAAATCTTGATAACTTGGTTCATCTAGATACAGGTACCCTAACTCGCAATTTGCCATGGCAAACTTTTGATTAAGTGCTTTTTGATAATAGAAAATCGCTTTATCAAGTTCTTTTTCTACAAATTCACCTTCACGATAAAAAGAAGCCAAATTAACAAAGGATTGAGGGTCATTTTGTTTCGCGGCTTTATTATACCAATGGAATGCAAGAGCATTATCTTCTTTAACCCCTAAAGCACCTAGGTCATAAATCAACCCCAATTCACCCTGAGCTCTAGCATTACCGTCATTTGCTGCTTGCTGATAGAGTGTTAATGCTTTCTCTGGCTGATTGTTCTTATAATACGACTCTGCTAAACGTAATTTATCATCACTGCTATGAAGATTCGTATCCGTTTTGGTTTTGTCATTATTGCTAGATGTCGATGAACAAGCAGCTAAAAGTCCAGCGATCAGAGTGATAAGAAGAAGGTGATACATGTTATTCCTTTAACGATAATTTAGCATTTCAACATCATGACTAGTGAGCCCACAATAATAAATATCACTTAGGTTACTGTTTAGTTTTTATTATAAAAACATTTAATATCATGAAGTTATTAAACTTCCATTTATTCCGCACAACAAAGTTCTACATAAGCGTCATGCTCTATATATGGGTTCAGCGACACAAGTGGCACACTAACTTCTGCCTTCAAAATAGAAGCTATTTCATCGCAGCGCGAACATACACGTCAAAACGATTTTTCTTACTTGCGATGATCATGCTGGGTTTTACCCCATCAAGATCGCCGGCGTAATCTGGACGCTTTACTACGACTCTTTTTGTGGCTAAGGCGATTGCGGGGGCTAATAGTCCATCAGCATCGAGGTCTGCGCCGACTAAGGTTTGGAACACGCGCATCTCTTTTTTAACCAGAGCTGATTTTTCGCGGTGTGGGTACATCGGGTCGAGGTAAACCACATCAATTTCGCTGACGTTAGTGCTAGTGCTAGTTTTCACTACATCGGCTAATGCATTAATACTTGAACCGTGAAATAAGCTCATCCGCTCGCGCATCCACTGACCGATTTCGGCATCTTCATAGGCTCGGCGTAAACCGTCTTCTAACAAGGCTGCGACCACGGGATTACGTTCAACCATAATGACCTTACAACCTAGGCTGGCCAGTACAAATGCATCACGGCCTAAGCCAGCAGTGCCATCGACAACGGTCGGCGTGACGCCTTGCTTTAGTCCGACCGCTTTGGCAATTGATTGGCCTCGACCGCCACCAAACTTGCGGCGATGCGCCACTGCACCAGAGACAAAATCGACACTAATGCCATCAAGCTTAGGCTCATCACGCTTATGCAAACTTAAGCAGTTTTGCTCAAAACGCAATTCAAAAGCAGCGTCGTTGTCCCACACCAAGTGCCAGCGCTGGGCGATATCGACTAATGAAGGATACTGCTGATTAAAGAAGATAGGTGTCTGCAACAAGATGATTACCATGCCAATGTAAGAAACTACGCCATTATGCCAAAAGCCATCACCAGTGAACACCTATACCTCGCGCGCTAGACCACTTATAATGTCACTATTACACAGTTTTACTGTCTCATTTAGTTAATGGAAACGCCCATGCTCAGTTATCGTCACGGTTATCATGCAGGCAATTATGCCGATGTACTTAAGCACGCAATGCTTATTCAAGTATTAAAAGCGATGCAGAAAAAAGATAAACCTTATGTGTATATCGATACTCATGCAGGCGCAGGCGCGTACTCGTTAACCGATGAGTTTGCCCAAAAGACCGGTGAATACTTAGAGGGTGTTGCCAAATTATGGGACCACGCTAATTTACCCAGCACATTAGCCGATTATGTTGAATCGGTACGACACTTTAACGCTGAATTTGATGGCGAGTTAACGGTTTACCCTGGCTCACCAGCCATTGTCGATGTTGAACTTCGCCCGCAAGACCGTATGGTGTTACACGAACTGCACATTACTGATCATGAATTACTTGAAAATTATTTTATTAAAGACAAGCAAGTCAAAGTCATTAAAGGCGATGGTTTGCAGGGATTAATTGCCGCGGTACCGCCATTAGAGCGCCGCGGAGTAATATTAATTGACCCTAGCTATGAAATGAAAACTGACTATCAAGATGTTGCAGAAACCCTCATTAAAGCCCATAAGCGTTTTGCGACTGGGACATTTATTTTATGGTATCCGGTAGTGAAACGTGAGCAAACTGAGGCGATGTTAACCCTGCTCAAAAATAGCGGCATTAAGAAACAACTGCGTATTGAGCAAGCGATTAATGCCGACAGTGATGAGTTTGGCATGACGGCTGCTGGTTTATGGGTGATTAATCCTCCTTGGCAAATGGATGTATTGGCTAAAGAAGCACTGGATTATTTAGCGCCTTTATTAGGCCATGCCGACGGAAAAACGACGGTAAAGTGGGAAGTGGGCGAATAATTATTATACCCATTCTATTCATTCTGCTGTACGGTTTTATTAATGAGTACTGATATATAAAAATGCCCAAACAGCAGCAACTGTTTGGGCATTTTTGATGATTATCTTTAATATACATTACGGATTTTTATTTAAAAAATGCCCCTGCAGCGCCTGGAAATACCACGGGGCTGACATTACCATTGGCAGCGACACTCGCGACGCCAAATAGATAGTTGTCGATAACCATATTATCTAAGGTGAACTGATCCACTTTGCCGACATAGCGACTATGAGTCCATTGTGGCACTGTCGTTAATCGCCAATAAATGCGATAGCCGACAATGGTTTTATCGTCACTCTTTGCCCAGCTTAACGTAGTGCTCGGTGACACTTGCCCTGCAATGGTAACCTTGGTTGGCGGCGCGGGCGCCCACGCCATTGAGGCTAAACTAAGGGCATTTAATGTGGTGAGCTTAGCAGTAAAATCAAAATCTACCCCGTCAATCACATCACCATACGCAATGCCGTTTTCAACACGAATATCTTGATGTTGGCGATTATAGTTCTCGTTGGTTTCCATGATACGAACGGCTGGTAAACCGGCCTGATTAAACGGTAAATGATGACCACCACGGCCAAAGCGGTCGAGGCGATACACTAGCATCACCTCCAAATTAGTCATGTATTGGTCAGCTAATGACTTAATTTTACGGGCTAGATTACGTGACGCGGAATCATTCTCGCCGCCGCTAAAATAACGCTGTTTGGCTTCTTCTGCGGTTTCGGTAAAACGTACCCCTTCAGAAAACACCCGTACACTACTATTATTAATCACCCCATTAATGCCAGAGATATTGCCAATCATGTCGTTGTTTAATACTGCTTGCACTTGCCAATTTTGCGCTTTGGCATAGTCAGCTAAAATATTACCGCCATACAAGCCTTGCTCTTCGCCCGACAACGCCGCATACACAATCGTGCCGTTAAATTGATATTTTGACAATACTCTGGCAGCTTCTAGCGCTCCAGCAACACCCGATGCATTATCGTTTGCTCCAGGAGAAACCGACGTCGCATCCAATACATCACTGACACGCGAATCAATGTCACCGCTCATCATCACTACGCGCTTAGGGTCGGTTTTACCGCGTTGAATGGCGATAACGTTAACCACTTCCGTTGGGTTCGCGATTCGCTTGCCTTGAACTGTGTCACCCACAGTAATAACCTCTAAACAACCGCCGCACTCTGTTGATATCCGCTTAAATTCTGCTTCAATCCAACGCCTTGCCGCGCCAATACCTTGTTTGTCCGATGCAGTATCTGACAAGGTATGGCGGGTACCAAAACTGACTAAAGTGCGAAGATCTTGTTCAATTCGTTTGGCTTGTGGTGCGCTAGCAATGTCGTATAAACGCATATCTTCTTGTGATGGGGCGACTAGCGATGATTTGTCTGCAGCAAATGCGGGTAACGCCGCAGCCCCTAATACCAATAGCCCAGTAATACTGGCCATACAATAACCGTTAGTACGACTCATTTTAACGCGCTTAGGTTGAACGTTTTCAATTAGTTGATTCATCAATAAATACCTTAAATTAACTGGATAATGCTTTTTGGTAACGTTTTAATAAGATTTTTACCCGCATCACATAAGCTTGTGTTTCAGGATAGGGCGGTATACCGCTGTATTGCATCACAGTAGTCGGACCGGCATTGTATGCCGCACAAGCTAAGTCGATGTCGCCGTCAAACTGACTTAATAACTGGGCAAGATAACGGCTACCACCGCGAATATTTTGTTGCGCATTAAAAGGATCATCCACCCCCATGTCCTTGGCAGTCCCTGGCATTAATTGCATCAGGCCTTTGGCGCCAGCTTTTGATAGCGCTCGCATTTTAAATGCCGACTCTGCATGGATAACGGCGCGGATTAATGCCGGGTCTAACTGATATTGGCGCGCAGCCAACGCAACGTCGGTAGTAAAAGGTGAGGTAAATAGTGGGATCTTATACCAGTCGATAACCGAATCGACTCGACACGCAAAGCATTCATACAGTAAAACTTGGAAGTCTTGATGTGATGGTTGCTGATCACTAAATACCATCACGCCGTTGGTTTGCTTGTATTGATATACTTTACGTTTTTCAACGCCAAAATCACTGACAATACCATTTTCGGAGTAAAGGGCCTTCACCCTAGGCTTACTTGGAACCCCGCTCGGTTGCGTTAACGGATAATCATTGGTCAGGGTGCGTTGTTGCGGTGTTTCGCCGACAAAGCCGGCGTCCAATAACCATTGATCATTCGCAGGCTGATCATTCACCGATGTAGTTTTACCTTGATTCATCACATTATTCACTTCGAGAGTCGGCGCGATGAGATTTTCAGTAGTAGTACGTTGAGATGGTTGTAACGATAACTGTTTTTTTACTGTGGTTTGCTCAGGAATAAACTTAGCGTTGATTTGCGGTTTTACAACCTCTTCTACGGCAGGATGAACCACTTGTTTGGCTTGTACATGCACTTGTACACAAGCACAAGACAACAGCATACCGATACCCAATAGCGTCTGCCGATTACGCCATATCATTGGGCTAATCATGCACTTGATCAAATATCGGCATCGGCGCGATACGAGCCAATTTAGCCACAGCAGCACCTGGGAAAATTTTAACACCACTGTTCAACTCATCGACAGCTTTACGATAAAAATCTTCTGCGTGAACAAAATCGAGTTCTAATTGTAAATATTCGGCAAGCTTGTCTTCACTCAACTTGTCTTTATTCACCGTAGCTAATAACGCCTCTAAACCTTGATCAATTTGTTGCCAAGCAGCAATCGATACTGACAAAGAGCCGCCCGTCACGTTTGACGCTTCAATGGGTTGTCCCCAATCATGCTGAGGTTGCAGTTGTTTTAGTTGCTGTAATTGGGCTTGCTGATCATCCGTTAAGGGATGGTAAGACGGTCTGGCCTGACACAGCTCAGTAAACAGCGTCAATCGCATATCAATTCTTGAGTCGATCACTTTCAGTGCTTCAATGGCTGAAGTGCGTTTTTTAAGTAAACTGGCATACCAAAGATAAGCCAAAATAGTGGCTAAAGTAAGGCTAAGTAACAGCGCCTGCATGATGACATCCTTTATTCTTGTTATTAGCTATCATAATCATAATTTAATCAAAAGTTCATCTTTATCGGCGCAACCTTAGCGAAAAAACAACCACTAAAGTATAAACCCTGTGCCTATAGATGTTAATAAACTGTTTTGATTAAGATTTTAACTATAACACAAGTATCCGCACTGACACGGTCAAACATTCTACAGTTAAATTTTTAATGTTTAGCCTTATCAACCACCTAAATCAATGTTGATAAGGGCGTTTTTTAAACACTCTTACAGTTTTCTATCGAATAATAATAAGAATATCGTTAAATAATGCTGACTTAACACCCTTTAAGCAATTTATTAATGACGATACCGACATCTACACAATAGACACAAAAAAGCCCAGCAAAACTGGGCTTTTAAACTTAACGATTTAAAAAATTAAATATCTTTTCTATCGTTATCGACTTTCTCATCTTCTTCTGCAGTGGGCTTTTCACGCTTACTGAAAAGGCGCTCAACCACCACAAAGAATAGCGGCACAAAGAAAATACCTAAGAATGTCGATGATATCATACCGCCTAATACCGCAGTACCAATGGCATTTTGACTACCAGAACCCACTCCAGAACTAATGGCTAATGGCAGTACACCTAGACCAAATGCTAATGAAGTCATCAGAATTGGACGTAAACGCACTCGCACCGCATGCAAGGTGGCCTCGATTAATCCCGACCCTTTTTCGTAGTATTCCTTAGCAAACTCGACAATTAAGATGGCGTTTTTAGTCGCTAGGCCCACCGTAGTTAACAAGCCGACTTGGAAAAACACGTCATTAGGTAAACCGCGAGCACTCATTGCCAATAGCGCACCGATAACCCCAACGGGAACCACTAAAATAACTGACAATGGTACCGACCAACTTTCATACAGCGCCGCGAGTACCAAGAACACGATTAACACCGACAAAGCATATAAGCTCGGTGCTTGGTTACCCGATAGACGTTCTTCGTACGATAAGCCATTCCACTCTAAGCCATAACCAGGCGGTAGTTTCTTGGCCATCTCTTCTAACGCATCCATTGCAGCACCGGTACTATAGCCTGGTACTGTTGAGCCCTGAATATTGATTGCAGGTACACCGTTAAAGCGTTGTAATTGCGGCGAACCGAACTCCCAAGTACCTGATGCAAATGCCGAAAACGGTACCATTTCGCCAAGGTTGTTACGCACATACCAAGAGTCTAAGTCGCCAGGCTGCATACGGTATTTAGCCTCACCTTGAACATAAACTTTTTTCACTCGGCCACGGTCAATAAAGTCATTTACATATGACCCACCCCATGCCGTTCCTAAGACACTGTTGACGCTGTTGATATCAATGTCTAACGCACGCAATTTAGCGTGATCGACATTAATTTTGTATATCGGCGCATCTTCTTGACCATTTGGACGCACCCCAACAAGGTTAGCGTTTTGTGAGGCCATGCCTAATAATTGATTACGCGCCTCAATTAACTTGCTATGCCCTTGACCGTTTAAGTCTTTCAGATAGACGTCAAAACCATTTGCAGTACCCAGTTCAATCACTGATGGTGGCACAAAGGCAAATACTAACGCCTCTTTGATTTGCGAAAAACGGCCCATGGCTCGACCCGCCAACGATTTCACATCTTCACCCGGCGCCTCACGTGTAGACCAATCTTTTAAGCCCACAAACGCAAGACCCATATTTTGCCCAGAACCGGCAAAACTAAAGCCTGCAACGGTAAACACTGAATTTACAATGTCTTTTTCTTCAGTAAGGTAATAATCAGAGACCTCTTTTAAGACCTTAACCGTGCTTTCTTGAGTTGAATTGGTTGGCAAAATTGCTTGAGTGAACAAGATGCCTTGGTCTTCATCAGGTAAGAATGCGGTTGGCATGCGTAAGAAAATCCAACCCACAGCGATAACCAAACCAACGTAAATCAACATGACTCGAAAAGAGCGTTTAAGAATACTGCCCACACTCGATTCATAACGCGATGTCATTGCATCAAACTTGCTATTAAACCAACCGAAGAAACCTGTATCGGCATAGGTATGGCCTTTTTTAATCGGCTTTAGCATGGTGGCGCATAATGCCGGTGTCAGCACAATCGCCACAAATACCGATAAGGCCATCGCCGATACAATAGTGATCGAGAACTGACGATAAATAACTCCAGTGGAACCAGACATAAAGGCCATTGGGACAAACACCGCCGACAAGGTCAAACCGATCCCGACTAAGGCACTGGTGATTTGGTCCATTGACTTGCGGGTGGCTTCAAGCGGGCTTAAGCCCTCTTCAGACATGATCCGCTCAACGTTCTCAACCACCACAATCGCGTCATCCACCAGCAAACCAATGGCCAAGACCATGGCAAACATGGTTAAGGTATTGATGGTAAAACCTGATGCAGATAACACAGCAAACGTTCCTAACAGCACCACCGGAACAGCAATAGTTGGAATAAGTGTGGCTCTAAAATTTTGCAAGAACAGATACATAATCAAGAACACCAACACAATGGCTTCTATCAGTGTCTCTACAACCCCTTCAATGGATTGCTCTATGAATGGCGTGGTGTCATAGGGATAAACAACTTCAAGCCCTTGAGGGAAAAACTCTTTCATCTCATTGACTTTAGTCTTAATACCTTCCGCCGTATCTAACGCATTCGCACCCGTGGCTAACTTAAACGCTAAACCTGAGGCAGGCTTACCATTATAGTATGAGTCAACCGCGTAGCTTTCTGCGCCTAATTCGACTCTGGCGACATCGCCTAAATAAACATTGGCACCTGATGAGTCAGATTTAACAATAATTTGCTTAAATTGCTCTGGGGTTTGTAATCGACTCTGCGCTGATACGGTCGCGTTAAGTTCTTGGCCTGCAACCGAGGGAGCACCACCTAATTGACCTGCTGATATTTGTGCGTTTTGCTCACGTACCGCTGCAATAACATCAATACTGGTTAATTTGTATTGGGTTAACTTAAGCGGGTCTAACCAAATACGCATAGCATATTGCGCACCAAAAAGGGTGATCTCACCAACCCCAGGTACACGACTCATTGGATCTTGAACATTGGCAGCAACATAATCAGAAATATCGCTTTTGCCCATTGAACCATCAGCAGACACAAAACCGAGTACCATTAAAAAGCCCGAACTGGACTTGTTAACTTGTACACCTTGTTGCTGAACTTCAGTAGGTAACAAGGGGGTAGCCGCTTGCAGCTTATTCTGAACTTGCACTTGAGCAATATCAGGATCGGCCTCAGCGTTGAATGTTAACGTAATCTTGGTATTACCAAAACTGTCACTGGTTGAAGAGATATAGCGTAAGTGATCAAGTCCCGTCATGCGCTGCTCAATCACCTGAGTAACCGTGTCTTCCATGGTTTTAGCCGAAGCTCCAGGATAGAAAGCACTGATCACCACAGTTGGTGGTGCAATGCTCGGATACTGTGCAATGGGCAAGCCTCTAATGGCTAGTACACCCGCGAGCATAATCAATAATGCAATCACCCATGCAAAGATAGGGCGATCAATAAAAAAGCGAGCCATAATTATTCCCTATTTCTGTGGTTGGTCAGCCGTTAAAACCTGTGGTGAAACCGGTACACCAGGGCGGATTTTTTGTAATCCTTCAACAATTAATTTATCACCAGCAGATAAGCCATCAACAATACGCCATTGATGGTCAATCACTTCGGCTGTTTTTACTACACGCATTTCGACATTGTTGTCTTGATTGACAATCATTGCGACGGCTTCACCTTTGGAATTACGCGTAATCGCACGTTGCGGCACTAAAATCGCTTGTGGATCTTGGCCAGCATTTAATAGCGCACGAACAAACATTCCAGGTAACAATATGCCGTCAGGGTTAGGGAACTCTGCACGTAAGGTTACCGAACCGGTAGTTTCATTAACATTGACTTCAGCAAATTGAAGTATGCCCTCTTGTTCGTAGGTCCTGCCGTCTTCAAGCACCAAGGTCACTTCGGCATTGTTACTTTTCAGTAACTCACCAGAACGTAAGTTCGCTTTTAAACGCAGTAGTTGTGCGCTCGACTGAACGATATCGACATTAATCGGGTCAAGCTGTTGAATAGTCGCTAGCGTGGCACTTTGATTGGCGGTAACTAACGCGCCAGCGGTCACAGCTGATTTACCAATACGACCTGAAATAGGCGCTTTCACTTCAGTATATTCAAGGTTAATTGTCGCTGTATTAATGGCGGCTTTAGCAACCGTTACTGAAGCTTGCGCTTCTTTATATGCCGCTTCTGCTTCATCAAAGTCTTGCTTACTAATGGCATTGGTTTTCACTAACTCGGCATAACGCGCGGCTTTCGCTTTTGCTGAGACTAACCCTGCATTTGCACTCGCAAGAGCAGCTTCTGCACTGACAAGAGCTGCACTATAAGTGGCTGAATCAATTTGATACAGTGATTGACCTTGCTCAACTTCGGTCCCTTCTGTAAAAGCTCGTTTGGTTATAATACCAGAGACTTGTGGACGCACTTCGGCTTCTAAAAATGCTCGACTGCGCCCGGGTAGTTCAACTTGAATCGATTGCGAAATCGCTTCAACGGTCATCACGCCAACAGGTGTAGGGGGCCGCGGTTGTTGTGATTGGGCATTTTCATCCCCTTGACCACAAGCGGTAATCCATAATGCTGCAGAAATAACTGCGGCGACTTTCAATGCTTTGTGCATGAGTGCTCCTACTCCAATATATTTTCAATATGTCACCCTCAATGTTGAGCAGCCCATTTGAAAGTAGCTAATATTAAACTGTTAAATTTTCTGTGTACTTTATCGCATAGGTGTAAAAACCAAACAACTCAGCTCATGCGAATAAATTGTAAATAAATAATAAGCTTACGTTCTCTATCACTAAATGTTGATTTATTGTAAACGTAGGGCGGGTAATCAAACAAACTCGACCTATTGATTCATGAAATACACCATTAGATAACATCTTGGTAAAATTAATTTGTCGTTTAACAATGCTTATCGATATGCACTGTTAATAGATTAACTTAGTTGTTATTCATGACAAGCTTATTTACTTCATCCGCCTTTTGTGGCTCAAGCATAATAGTACGCCACCACAACTCGTCAGCGTGTGGATTTGCCAACATCACCGCCTGCCCAAACTTAGGGATCAGCAAAGTAACGTCATTGTGTTTAGCCAATTGACTAATGCGTTCAAAAGGTTCAAACCAATCATGCAGGGCTAAATCAAAGGTGCCATTGTGTACTGGCATCATCGCCTTTGCGCGAACATCAAGATGTGCTTGTAAGCTTTGTTCTGGCAACATATGGATCTCACTCCACAATTCATTATAGGCACCGGTTTCAATCATGCTGAGGTCAAACGGTCCATAACGCTCACCAATTTGTTTGAATCCATTAAAATAGCCACTGTCACCGCTGAAAAATACTTTGTGCTGTAGCCCTTGGATCACCCAACTTGCCCATAGGGTTTGATTGCGATCAAGTAGGCCACGGCCAGAAAAATGCTGTGCCGGGGTGGCGGTAATGGTCAGCCCATTTAATTCAACCGACTGCCACCATTCCAGTTCGGTCACTTGAATAGGATCGATTCCCCAAGCCGTTAAGTACTCACCCACGTTAAGTGGGGTAACAAAATGCTGCACTTTAGTCGCCAATTGTTCAATCGCGGCCTTATCAAGATGATCATAATGATCGTGGCTAATAATAACGGTTTTAATCGCCGGTAAATCGGCAATACTAATGGGTGATTGATGGAAACGCTTTGGTCCAGCCCATTGCACTGGAGATGCTCGCTCGCTAAACACCGGGTCAATCAGCAAGTATTCGCCATCGATACGCATTAATAACGTTGAATGGCCTAAACGATATACGGCATCTTCTGTCGATTGCGCCAATATCTCTGGGGTTAATTCGGCTAATGGAATCGCATCTTGGGGAATGGGCGCTTGGCGCGTTGCCGACCAATACGCTTTGGCGATAGGCCATAAACTGCTAAAACCGGCTTGGTAGACTTTTTCGGTATTGCTGAAAATTTGCGTTTTATGTCCACGAGATGTAGACCAACATTTACTGAGCCAAATAATAGCAATCAATACACCAAGCACTAATAAAAGACTGATTAATATTTTCATCTATCGCTTCCAAAAGTAAACTACACGGTGTAGTTTAATAATGAATTGCTAAAAAGTAAACTGCTCAGTGTAAAATATTACAATAAGATGGCTTAGATGAAACCAATGAAACCAGAAAAGCAAACATGCAGCCAAATAAAACGCGCCGCGATTATTGAAGCCGCCAGAACAACCTTTAAAGAATTAGGGGTTGCAGCAACCAGCATGGATAAATTAGCCGAAGTGGCTAGTGTGTCGAAGCGAACAGTGTATAACCACTTTGCCACCAAAGAAGCCTTAGTGATGACCTTGATGACAGACTTATGGCAACAAGCGTTATCGCAGCCATCTGTCGTGTATAACTCACATCAACCTTTGGCTGAACAACTGCAGCAGCTGGTGCGTTTTGATATGGACTACATTCAATCAGAAGAGCACATTGAAGTGTCGCGAATGGTGATTGGCCATCTCTTTTATACCACTGAGATGCAGCAAGAATTGCAAAAAATCATCAAAGAAGAAACGGCTATTTTACGTTGGATAAAAGCGGCAACGCTGGATGGACGCTTAACGGTGACCAATGTTGAACAAGCCCAAACAGAAGTACAAAGCTTGATTAAAGGCCAATGTTTTTGGCCATTAATATTTAGAGTTGAATCGCCATTAAACGATCAGCAAAAAGATGACATTGCGACTGAAATCGCTAAAATGTTTTTATGTCGCTATCAAGTATAACGACATAAAATACCCCATTAAACTCGATTATCGCCCACGCCTAACGAAATAACCCGACTGATATGCGCTAAGCTCAATCCTGACTCTTGTTGCCATTGATTAAACGCCGCTTGAGTTTGGCGCAACGCGGTTTGCGATGTAAAACCTGCATCAACCACGTTATGGCCAGTTAAATACGCCTGTACATCTTGGGTGAGTAAAAAAGTATCTTTGCCCATGGTACGCAGAAAATAAGGCCCAGTATTGCCGCCTAAACGGGTGCCGCGCTTTTTGAGTGTTCGCCATAAACCGGTAATATCATCAGTTGGCCACTGGGCGATAAACGCTGCAAAACTTCCGTATTCAGCACTGATGGCTTGTACCATATAAGCGTTATCAACAATCGCTTGAGTTTTCTTTTGGTGCCTAATCAATGCAGGATCGCTAGCGCGTTGTTGAATTTGATCAGGTGATAGCATTAGCACCTTCATCGGTTCAAAGTCAAAAAAGGCTTTTTCGTAAGCGGGCCATTTATTGACCACCACTCGCCACACAAAGCCACTTTGAAACACTTGTTTGCTGAGAGCAGACAATAGAGTGGCATCTGAATAATCGCCAATATCATCGGCCGTTAAAGTGTGTGGTAATAATGACTTTACCGCTTCTGGGCCGCCTTTTCGTTCGCAAGCGCGCACCCACATATCGTTGAACTTTTCTAATGTCGCCACACTTCATCCTCACTACCGTATTTATTACACGCCAAAATGCATTACACGCCAATATTCATTCACGTCAACACCGGTCACTGATACGTGACTACCTATAATCCAGTTTACTTTGAAGTGTATTTCAATTCTCGGCGATTAAATATTACGTTGTTTTTTAAGCTGTAAAAACTGTTTCCATTTAATCACTTCTGCTGGCATTTCAGGCGCATCATTGGTGTAGCCTGCTGCGGTAATTAAGGTTTCAATGGGGACTTGCTTGCCTCGACACATAAACACTCCACGTACATGGGCAATGCAATGCAGGCCACGGTCGGTGAGTATGCGATGCTCAATATAAAAGTACTTTTCGTCCCAACCGACAATTTTAGTTTCGATGGTAAACTTTTCAAACGGTTTGATATCGCGGATATAAGTAAACTCTGCGGCATTGACGATGGGAAACCATTTATTTTTTATAAACGGCTTCATCAAACCTATTTCGGCAATCAAATAGGTTCGTGCTAAATCAAAAAAAGCAGGATAGCGAGAGTTAGTTAAATGCAAATTGATGTCGCAATCTAACGGCAAAACACGATAATTAATCCGGCTAGAATCTATAAAACCTATTTTTTTACAATGACCTATTCGCCATAAAAACAACCAAATAAAACGAAAATACAGGTTCATGAACAGTTTACTCCTAATGTAAGCGCAACAGGCTAACAAAGGTCATACCAGTGAGCAAGCTTGTCCACCTGATTAGACTAATAATACTCCCATGCAGCACTTAACATGATTGAGCAATAGTATTGTTCTATTCTCATAAAACAGTTATTAGCAACGCTTTATTACATTAATGCGACCGATCCCCCTTTTCATCTTAATCTGAACTGATTACCATAGCGACGCGTACTTTGGTGAGCAACACTTTGAGCTCCCATCCCTTAACGCACACTTATTGTTTTTAATTCTCAGGGCGGGGTGCGATTCCCCACCGGCGGTATACTTGAAAAAGTGAGCCCGCGAGCGCTCGATTCGTCGAGGTCAGCAGATCTGGTTACTTAGGCCATTACTCTTAAATTAGTCATGCCTAACAGTCCAGAGCCGACGGTTATAGTCCGGATGAGAGAGAATAAAGATACATCATAAGCCTCGGCTTTTAGGTGCAATTTGTTTTGGATTTATATCCCTCTTTATAAGCCCTGATTCTGGTCATTTTAGGAGTACAACCATGAATCAGTTATCACTACTTGCCGAATTTGGCGAACCAATCATGCGTGTCGAAAACGCATTAGCTGCACTAAGAGAAGGTCGAGGCGTATTGCTTCTAGACGATGAAGACCGCGAAAATGAAGGCGACGTTATTTATTCAGTCGAACATTTAACCACACCTCAAATGGCGTTAATGATCCGCGAATGCAGCGGCATTGTGTGTTTATGCTTAACTGACGCTCACGCTAACAAGCTTGAATTGCCACCGATGGTTATTAATAACAACAGCGCCAATCAAACCGCATTTACCATCTCCATTGAAGCAAAGCTTGGTGTCACCACGGGTGTATCGGCTCAAGACCGCGTGACCACCATTAAAACTGCGGCAAACCGCAATGCCAAAGCATCTGACTTAGCCCATCCTGGACATGTGTTCCCATTACGCGCTCGCGCTGGCGGAGTAATGTCACGCCGCGGCCATACCGAAGGTACAGTCGACTTAATGCAAATGGCCGGATTAATGCCTGCCGGGGTGTTATGTGAACTGACCAACGAAGATGGCACCATGGCTAAAGCACCTGAAATTGTCGCTTTTGGCCGTAAGCACAATATGCCAGTACTGACCATTGAAGATATGGTGATGTACCGCAACCAGTACGATTTAAAGCTGGCGTAGTTAATTAAAGTCATTAATAGGCTGTCACAAGAGTGACGCACTATCAGATAAAAGTAAGAGACGCATTATTAAATGGCGTCTCTTTTTTTACATCTAATAAGTTATAAAAAATATCTTAAATATAGATTAAGCTTCGATTTGGCTTATCGTCATGTCATATTATAAGTCGAACGTCATAACCGATACGCAACGAGGTATAAATGAGATGTGAATTTATTCTCGCCACCGAAAAAGACAAAAACTACCTACTCGATTTACGTAAATTAACGATGGTTGAGCATTTAGAAAAGTCTGGGCAGTTCTTGTCTGATGCACAACATGAATTTAGATTGAACGATGCTTATGAATGCTCTTATCTGGTCATGTACGCCAACGAGTTAATCGGTACTTTAAAGTATCGAGCCAATGAAACTACAGTCGAAATAATGCAACTCCAAATCCATCCATTGTTTCAAAGGCAAGGATTTGGCCAAAAAATTTTACAACAAATCATCACAGATTCGAAGCCAAAATTGTTTGAGTTAACCGTGTTAAAAGAGAATCCTGCATTGCAGCTATACAAAAGGTTAGGATTTGAAATCACGGGTGAAGATCAGCACGAATATTTTATGCAAATTAGTACTGGCTATTAGCCATCCATGACCGCTTAATGGTTTCATTCCTGAAACAGAAGATTACAGCTGCATCACCCCATCGGCTTTAATTTGCACCAGACTAGTATGCATAAAAAATTGAAAACCTTTACATCACTGGTAAATAAAAGCAGGATAATGAATTACTTAACATACAGTCTTACAAAAAAATGGAACCTCACTTGAAAATTGAATTAGCATCCTCACCGTCATCGGCAGATCTAAAAACAATCAGCGAAGGCATTCAGGCATTTAATCAACAGCATATGCCAACCGAGGTAGTGCTTGAGCCTGATACTCGTTTTGCGGTATTTGCTCGAAACGAAGCGGGTCAAGTTGTTGGTGGTATTCGCGCTAATGCATTTTGGAACTACTGCATTACCGAATTGCTCTGGCTGTCCGAAGAAGCGCGTGGTCATCGACTCGGCTCTAAACTTATGCATGAAGCTGAAGCGTATGCAAAGTCAAAAGGCTTTCAATATATTCGCACTGAAACACTCGACTTTCAAGCCAAGGCATTTTACGAAAAACTCGGCTATAAGGTCTTTGGTGAGTTGTCAGAATACCCAAAAGGTCACATTACTTACTGCTTAGTTAAAACCTTGTAGTGGCGGATAAAATATAACGAAAGACTTGATTTGAAATTAACTAATCCGAATAAAAAAACAACATATTAATATAAGTAAATCAATTTTAAGAAGATAACATCGGAGGTTCACATGAATCGAGTCACAGGTATCGGCGGCATATTTTTTAAAGCAAAAGATGCACCTGCATTGCAGGCTTGGTACAAGCGTCATCTCGGCATTGACGTTCAAGAATGGGGCGGCACTGCTTTTTCTTGGACCGACTCAAATGACAAGCCCGTAGGTGGAACCACTATCTGGGCCGTGAGTTCAGAGAAAAGCGACCAATTTGCCCCGAGCCAAGCCCCATTTATGATCAACTACCGCGTTGAAGACCTTCACGCTGTCGTCGCAGCCCTCAAAGCAGAAGGCTGTAATGTCCTCGATAAAATAGATGAATCTGAATACGGCAAATTCGCGTGGGTAATCGATCCAGAAGGGAACAAAGTCGAGTTGTGGCAACCACCTTGGGGTCAGTAGCTGCACTTTTAACATCCAGGTGAAATTAACTTGGATACAAACTAAATCACAATGCAGTAATAAACGTCTGATACTGACTCATGGTATTGGCATCGTCTAACATGCCTTGATGGCCAACGTTGGGCACCATAATTAACTGCTTATTGGCTGACTGACTAGCTACAAACAGTTTTTCAGACAGTTCAGGCGGGACTTCTTCATCATCTTCTGCCGCAATCACCAATAATGGCCCTTGATAATATTGCGCTACCACTTGCTTATTATCTGTTTTACGAAAATCATCAGGCATTTCCAAACTCATAAACGGTGCCATATACCAAGGTGTTTTTTCATCAACCCAGTCGTCGGCATTAGTTGCTGAACCGTGTAAAACCAGCGCATCTATTTTATTATTTTTTGCTAAATCAGCGGCAATAAAACTGCCTAGTGAGTAACCGTGCAATATCACTTTTTCAGGCTGATATTGCTGATGTAAATAATCCAGTTGTTGCTGTGCATCTGCAATAATATTGTTAATGCTTGGTTGGCCTTCACTTGCCCCTAATCCACGGCGATCCATCACTAAAATGTCGGTATTGAGCGTTGATAATGTGCTAAGTACCGACAGGCCATGTGGTTCGATTTTCATGCCGTTGCCTTGATAAAAGACCAAGGTTGTAAGGCTATTGGGGTTATCGATATAAAAACCATTTAACTTAACGTGATCACTTGCCTCTAAGCTGAGTTGGGTAATCAAATGATTAGGCATCGCCTGCTGTAATTGTTGAGTAAACTCAGCGGTAAAGGCTGCGGGGACTTCATCGCTGGCAATAAAGGTGCTTTCACTTAGGCGCATAGTACACGCAGAAGTCATTAGTATTGTGGTGCCTATCATTGCACCTGTAGTGATTTTTTTTAGCAAACCTTGCATGTCATCTTCCTTAATTTATTCATCGTCCTTGTGGACTAAAATGTCACCTGGCGAACATTGTAAATGCCGACAAATAGCGTCTAGAGTCGAAAATCGAATGGCTTTTGCGCGGCCACTTCTAAGCACTGACAAATTTTGAGGGGTTATACCTATCAATTCTGCCAATTCAGTGGACTTCATTTTTCGCCTTGCCAACATCACATCCAGCTCAATAATTATGGCCATTAAATTGTCAACTCCACCTCTTCTTGAAGCTCAGTTGCATGTTTCATTACCCATGCCACACAGTAAAAAATCATTCCGAAAAGTGCATACTTTAACTCTTGGCTGCCAAGGCTAAAATAAACAGGTACCGCACTTGATGTACCGCTAAAGTGCAATGTAAATGCGATGATCATCGGGTAAAAAAGGCTGAGTAAAATCCAGACTAAAAATACCAAGGCAATACGGCTCAAGCAGCGGAAGTTACTTGGGGTAAACACATGACCTTGCTGATACAGCCCAAAAAGTTGGTAGAGAAAATAGTAAATAAACAGGTAAGGTAGAATTTCAACACTGCCCAGAATGATCCCCGGATGAAATCCCGCATCATAAAGGCTTTGAGCGAGAGCTTGCCAAGGTGTACCAAAGTCGACCGCTAGATAACTACTAAACCAACCCCACCAGTTAATCGTTAACACATATTCGCCCGCTTGGAATTTTCCGAACACCATAGTGCCGCTATAACTAGTGACTTGTAATAAAGCTAAAAATACAATTAGCCATTTAATCCATTTACTTAACGAGACAATTCTATCCATGATTATTCTAAGCTGGTTAATGTTAAAACGAAGTTAACACACAAACCCTTTACCAGCAATAAATTATCGATAAACGATACTTTTTGACTATTAATATCTATTGGGCACAGCCAAATCATTTGTTTGAATCACCATTAAAGGCTATCGTATTAAATGACGAAAGTGCCTATATGATTGATTAAAAATGAGTGGCATAATTTCGTTGATAATATTCAAAAGTCTCTATCAGATAGCCTTGTTTCACATCAGCAGCACAGGAGAGTAAAGTCAGCAACTCTCTATAATAAAAGCTTTTTAACAGATAGATAATCGGTGACGCAAGGGGCAATTATGAACATGAAAGCGTTCTCGACGTTAGTCGGATTATCAGCTTATACACTGCGTTATTATGAAAAAGTCGGTTTACTCAACAATATTCAGCGCAATAGCAGTGGCCATCGAGCCTATACAAGCAAAGACTTGGAATGGGTTAATTTTGTCAAACGCCTCAAAGATACCGGTATGCCTTTAGCCGAAATCCAACAATACGCCCGATTACGAGAGTTAGGTTCAAGTACAGTGTTAGACCGCCAACAACTACTTGAGCGTCACAAAGACCAGTTGCAAGCTCATATTGAACGACAGAAAAATCATTTACTGGCGCTAGAAAGCAAAATTAGTTTATATAAAGCCAATAAAGTCAGTTGACTTAGCGTTAACTCTAACTTGTAAGGTGTGACTTCTACTTATCGATAGGAGTACATCAATGCCAAACTCAAGATTCACTTTAGGCTTGGAGCAGTTGTCAAAAATTGACGGCGACGCGGGTCACAATGTAATCGAAAGCCTGCAAGATATTTGTCCTGACTTAGCCCGCTTTACTATTGAATATCCATTTGGCGATATCTATACCCGACAAGCATTAGATGTAAAATCACGAGAAATAGCCACCGTTGCCGCGCTAACCGCCTTGGGTAATTGTAGACCTCAACTCAAGGTTCATTTGAATGCGGCTTTGAATGTTGGATGCAGCGAAGATGAAGTAAAAGAAGTACTGTTACAAATGTCAGTTTATGCAGGCTTCCCGGCGGCGTTAAATGGTATGTTTGCGTTTAAAGAAGTCCTTCAAGAGCGACAGGCATAACAAATGACAAATAAGGCTTAACAGGCAACGAATATCGCTCTACATTATTTGAGTATATAAGTCTTAAAAATAAGTAAAAAAAAGCATAAACCGAGGTTTATGCTTTTAACATTTTAACGATGTTTATTCGTTGGTCTACACCGCAATACCACTGTGGCGCAATAACGCATCGGTATTGGGTTCACGTCCCATAAAGCGTTTAAACAACTCCATAGGCTCTTCGCTGCCGCCCATTTCAAGAATATTGTTTAAGAAGCTCTTACCCGTTTCTGAGTTGAAAATACCTTCGACTTCAAAACGCGAGAACGCATCGGCCGATAACACTTCGGCCCATTTATAGCTGTAATAACCTGCGGCATAACCACCGGCAAAAATATGCGCGAAACCGTGTTGAAAACGGTTAAAGCTTGGCGGGGTTAACACCGCTATTTGGCTACGCACTTCATCTAAAATACCTTGAATGTCGACGCCTTTAGCTGGGTCAAATTCATGGTGCATTCTAAAATCGAACAATGAAAGCTCAAGCTGACGCACCATCATCATGCCTGAATGGAAGTTTTTGGCGGCTAACATTTTATCAAGTAGCACTTTAGGTAATGGCTCGCCTGTTTCATAGTGGCCAGATATTTCCGCTAACGCTTCTTCTTGCCAGCACCAGTTTTCCATAAATTGACTTGGTAGCTCTACTGCATCCCAAGGCACACCATTAATACCCGATACCCCGCCCACATCGACTTTGGTTAGCATGTGGTGAATGCCATGGCCAAACTCATGGAACAAGGTGGTGACTTCGTCATGGGTAAAGAGTGCTGGTTTGCCATCAACAGGGCCGTTAAAGTTACAGGTTAAATACGCCACTGGCTTTTGCAGACCAGTGCTGGTCACACGGCGACCACGACAATCGTCCATCCATGCACCGCCACGCTTACCGCTGCGAGCATATAAATCTAAATAAAAGCTACCACGATGTGTTTTTTGATCGTCAAAAATATCAAAGAAACGCACATCTTTATGCCAAGTATCTACGCCTTTTTGTTCACTGATGGTTAAGCCAAATAAGCGGTTTACCGTGTAAAATAAGCCTGACAAGACTTTGTCTTCAGGAAAGTACGGACGCAATATTTCTTGCGACACTTCATATTTGTACTGCTGCAGTTTTTCAGCGTAAAAGCTTAAGTCCCATGACGCCATTTCGGTCACCTGGTAATGCTCTTTAGCAAAGGCTCGCAGTTCGGCTAATTCAGTTGCCGCTTGGTCTTTAGAACGCTCACCTAACTCGTTTAAAAAGCCTAATACTTGCGCTGGGTTTTCTGCCATTTTGGTGGCTAACGATTTATCTGCGTAGCTGGCAAAACCGAGTAAATTAGCTAACTCGTGACGCAGTGCCACAATTTCATTCATGTTATTGGTGTTATCAAACTCACCGGCATTTGGGCCTTGATCAGACGCGCGAGTGACAAATGCACGATAACACTCTTCGCGTAACTCACGGTTTTCGCTGTAGGTCATTACAGGCAAGTAAGACGGAAAATCGAGGGTAAATAACCAGCCCTTCTGCTCTTTGGCGTCGGCCATTGCTTTGGCGGCGGCGATGGCTGACTCAGGTAAACCCGCTAAGTCCGCTTCGTCGGTGATAAGCTTAGTCCACGCTTCTGTTGCGTCTAGCAGTTGGTTAGAAAAGTTGCTTGTGAGTTCCGATAAGCGTTTAACAATTTCGCCATAGCGTGCTTTTTGGCTGTCATCTAAGCCAATACCTGATAATTCAAAGTCAAGTAAGCTTTGTTCGATCAGCATTTTTTGCGCTTGAGTTAACTGGGCAAAATCTGCCGATTCATGGATCGATTTATACGCCTCGTACAAGCCCTGATGCTGACCCACATAAGTGCCATAATCAGACAAAAGCGGTAAACAAGCATCGTGAGCATCGCGTAATTCATCACTACTGATCACCGAGTTCATGTGTGACACCGGCGACCAAACTTTACTTAATTCATCATCGACTTCTTCAAGAGGCTCAATCAGATTATCCCAAGTGTATTGGCTATTTTTTGCTAATAGTACTTCAATGGTCTCACGACATTTGGCAATGCCTTGCTCAACCGCAGGCTGAATGTGTTCAGGTTTGATTTTTGAAAATTCTGGTAATTCTGCGCTACTTAGCAATGGATTGCTCATAAAGATTCCTCGAGATATTTCGCGTGAGTATTTAGCTCGTAAGTATCCCAATTATATTGGGCTTATTTATTCATTTTTCAAGTTTGATGCTGATTAAATCAAGCCTAATCATATTTTTCACCACAAACATCTCCCAATCAGCGACCACAAACCATCCAAAACCTGCTTGAATTTGCTTATCCCTAGGCCACCTCGACATGCAGGATCCAACATGTCGAGAAGTGACAGAGTTCAAGGTCGTTATACTATTTTCTGTTTTATAACCCACAAACATGTTGCTTCTCGCCTTGTCCTTCGGGATCGCCCAAACGCGCATGTTGAAGTGGCTTGGTATATAAGCATCGAAACACACAGCGCCACTCTCCTAGCTAATTTGCGTTAGCCGTAAAGTGATTCGGGTCCCAAATTAACGAGACACGGCGCTTACAAAACAAATATTGACAGCTAGATCCCAAACGAGACTGATTATCATTTCATTTTTACTTGAATGGGCTACCATTCGCTTTATCGACAAACCTTGCCATTAATTAACATGAACGCAATAAACATGACCTTTACTTTTTGCCTGTTAAACCGCAACCATATTGGGCGCGTCGTTTTACTGCCAATGGCTGCCATGATGTGCTTACTGACATCCACGTCAGCATTCGCAATAGTTCAATATCAACCGACTGTCGGGCTTGATGTTGCTTGGGACAATCACTACATCACTGAAGGTCGTAACAATTTGGACCAAGGCGGTATTGCATGGGCAGTTGTCAATGTTGAACAAAATGACCTTGCCGTTTATGCTATAGTAGGCCGAGCAGACCAAGTCGATTATGTGGAATGGAACCTAGGGCTAGAATATACCTTGCATCTAGCCAATGATATTGATGCAACAGTCGGCTACCAGCACTTAGCATTTTATGGCGATGAGCCTTGTTCTGATAATGAGTTTTTCGGTGCGTTAACCATTAATGGCCTAACCTGGTTGGTGCCAGCCATCAACTATACCTATGCAACCGAAGCCGGCGGTTATTTTGTTGAACTGAGCATACATAGCCCATGGGAAATTAATCAATACCTCACTTTGACACCGTACATAGTGCAAGGATTTGATTTTCAATACAGCAGCGAGCAACACAAGGGGGCTAACCATTTCCAATTTGGCCTAGAAGCCGAACATCAACTCAATGATTCAATGGCACTGTCGGCACACATTAGCCACAGCATTGCCCAAGAAGACATTAAGCAACAAGCCCAGGTCGACGAGATTCAAGGCAGCTTAAATCAAACCTATGCAGGGGTACATTTCAACCTACGTTTTTAGAATATATGAACTGGCATTTTAGCATTCCAAGACTAGACTAAGGAGGCAACTGGAAATCTCTTTTACTCAAGCAAGGAAGCTTATGTTAACTCGACTTACTTATATCCTATGTAGCTTATTCGCTGTTCTGATGATGCTATTATCTAGGCCATTACTTGCCAGCGAGCTCACCAAACTGATTATCAAAGAGCCCGATAAACGCCCCCCATTAACCAATGACAATGCCAACTCGCTCCCGTCGCAATACGCGACCGATCATCAAGGTAATGTGATTATTATCCCCACAGAACAACGCTCAGCATTAGAATATCGAGCCGACGATATTTACCTTAAACCGAGTCAGAAAAAACCAACTAATACACAAACCAACACGCGCTCATCAATAACGGCCAGTTCTGGGGTAAACAGTACAACAATCGCTAATGATCCAAGTTGTCGCTGGCTCAATAACCGCATAAAACACCTACAGAAAAAACAACGTCAAACCCAAAACAGTCAATTTAGTCATTATCAAGATGAAATTGATATTAGGGAAAGCGAATGGACCTGCCTTAAGTGTGCAACCAGCGGCCCTAATAACGTTGACCGTGGTGAATGCCAATATAAACGCTAACAATGCATTGGTTTAACGACTAGATTGCAAACACAATCCCCCCTACAATGGATGCATTAACCGTAGTGGAGATCATCATGGCTCAACATTTTGACTATATCGCGCTTGGCGCAGGCAGTGGCGGCATCGCCTCAGCAAACCGTGCCGGAATGCGTGGCGCAAAAGTACTCATTATTGAAGCAAAACAAGTTGGCGGCACCTGCGTGAATGTGGGTTGTGTTCCCAAAAAAGTCATGTGGTATGGCGCTCATGTCGCAGAAGCGCTGAACCTATACGCCAAAGACTATGGCTTTGATGTCACTATCAATAAATTCGACTGGAGCACTTTAGTTGATAATCGTGAAGCGTACATTAGCCGTATTCATGACGCTTATGGCCGTGGATTTGCGAGCAATAAAGTGACCTTCTTAAATGGCTATGGCCGCTTTATCAATAACAACACCATTGAAGTCGATGGCGAGCACTACACCGCCGACCATATTGTGGTTGCCACTGGCGGAGCACCCACCATTCCTGATATTCCGGGCGCCGAATACGGTATAGACTCCGACGGTTTCTTCGCCTTACGCGAGCAACCTAAACGCGTTGCCGTTATTGGCGCAGGTTATATTGCCGTTGAAGTTGCTGGTGTATTGCATGCGCTAGGCAGCGAAACGCATTTATTAGTGCGTAAGCATGCCCCATTGCGTAATTTCGATCCGATATTAACTGACGCATTAGTTGAAGCAATGGCAACTGATGGCCCAACGCTGCACACTCACAGCGTACCCAAATCGGTCACCAAAAATACCGATGATAGCCTGACCTTAGCGTTAGAAAATGGTCAAAGCTTAACGGTTGATTGCCTCATTTGGGCTATTGGCCGTTCACCGTCAACAGGCCATATCGGCTTAGAAAATACCGATGTACAGTTAGATGCAAAAGGCTACGTGATTACTGATGAGCAACAAAATACCACCGCCAAAGGTATTTATTGTGTTGGCGACATTATGGCGGGCGGCGTTGAATTAACTCCCGTTGCGATTAAAGCGGGTCGTTTATTGTCAGAGCGTTTATTTGGTAACATGCCAGACGCTAAAATGGATTACAGTTTAATTCCAACCGTGGTATTTAGTCATCCTCCAATCGGTACTATGGGCTTAACGGAACCAGAAGCTGCCGAAAAATATGGCCAAGACAAGATTAAGGTGTACGCCTCAACGTTCACCTCTATGTACTCTGCAGTAACCGCGCATCGCCAAGCCTGTAAAATGAAGCTAGTTTGTGCCGGTGATAATGAAGTGGTTGTGGGTATTCACGGGATCGGCTTTGGTATGGATGAAATACTCCAAGGTTTTGGCGTAGCGATGAAAATGGGCGCCACTAAAGCAGATTTTGATGCCGTGGTTGCGATACATCCAACGGGTGCTGAAGAGTTTGTTACACTGAAATGATGGACTAGAAAAGTCACTACCACATGTTTAAAAATCTAGAAATTCGAGGTTCTGGCGTTTAAAACTTAATGAGGTAAGCACTGAATACTGAATATAAAAACTGTGAGTAGCTTGATAAGCCTTCACGGTTTTTTTATGCCTGCTTATCCGCGAGCCATTGCAAGAACACCTTAATTGACGGCATGCGCTTATGTGAATGGCCCATAAGTTGAGTCATGGCATAGCTATATTGATAATACATTTCAGCATCATTGGGATGTTTTTGTGCATCGTCACTGTTGATCATCGCGCCGCGTAAATAGTCACAAAGCAACTCGCCACGATTGAATCCGCCCACTTCACCAATTTCTGCCAGGGTTTGTGTATTCCATTGTGCATACTGATTAAGCACTCTATCGAAACGCTCGCGGTAATAGTCGCTGGCTTGTATTAATATTGACTCATTAGGGATAACTCTGGCAATTACGAATGATTGCTCTGATAAAATGCGGTACAAACGTTGGCAATGATGAAAAATAAACCGTAAATAGGGGTCACTATATTGCAGCGTGTCTTGTTCGGCTTGGTTTACCCAATGACGATAATCTGCACTGGCTACGGCCACAATCAAATCGGCCTCAGAGGTAAAATGATTATAAATGGTGCCTTTGGAGATCTGGCTAGCTTGGACTAAATGCGAGCGACACAAATCAAAGGTTTTACGGCCTTTTAAACAGCGTTGTGACACTTCGATCAGATAGTTGCCGCGTTCTTCCCAGCTACTCATTTTAGACTCCACCATACTTGGGTTAAATAAACCGTCATCATCTCACACTTACAGTATAGCAAGCTTTATCGATACCCCAGATTGAGTAATACTGATACCACTATGAACTTATCCAATAGCCCATGTTAAAAATAGAATTGCTTGAAAGTTTTATCGCTATTGCTGAATGTGGCAACTTGTCAAAAGCAGCAGATAAAATTTGCCGAACCCAATCAACACTGAGCTTACAAGTTAAGAAACTTGAAGAGAGTGTCGGCCAATCTTTGCTGATAAGGGACAACAGAGGTGTCACCTTGACTGAGTCAGGTGAAACCCTACTTAACTACGCCTATAAAATGATGCTACTTAACTCACAAGCACTTGATGAGTTAAAAGATTGTCAAAATCGCGAAGTGATCCGTCTTGGTGTACCCACAGATTTTATAAAGTGTTATTTAAGCAGTTGCTTATTAGAGTTTATTCGCGAGTTTACCAATATAGAATTAGTTATCGATACCGATGTGAGTGGCAATTTATATAAACGACTTCATCAAGGTGAGTTTGACGTGATCGTTGCCACTCACTGGCAACTGCCCATAAACGGCGAACTGCTATTTACACGTCGCTTTCATTGGGCTGCTGCAGCTAACGGTAACGCCCATAAAAGCAAAACAATTCCAGTTGGCTTATACCCAGAAAACTGCCCAATTCGAGCACAGGTATTTGCTAATCATCAATTGTCTATGCGTCCTATTAAGGTGTTATTGTCGACGCCATCACCGCAAGCATTATGCATGGCAGTTGAGAATGACATAGTGATTGCGCCAGTAGCCGAATTTAGAATTAACGATCAAATGCAAATTTTAGATCCTGTTGTGCATGGCTTACCACCATTACCGGTGTTTAACGAGTCGCTTTACCTCAATCCAGAGACCCAAACAGATGCGACGCTGCAACTCATTAATTTAATAAAAGCCAATGTTGAACACAAAGGCTATCAACTCGACTAGCCCCCATCATCTCGCCAAAAATCGTTGTCGTTAACCCCATCTCTTAAGTCGAGTTGGGGTTATCTAGCGATTAAAAATAGTAACCAAAGTTGATATTGATGCGGTGATCCCAGCTGTCACCCATTTCAGGTAAGCCAATATGACCATTATCTTGGGTTGAGGCGTACATGTTTTTACCCATAATAAAATCGACCATGGTATAAATTGGGCCTGAAGCCAGCGCAACACCAGTGACATTTTGGTAACTGTTATCATAGTCATCATTGTCAACATCTGGAGTCACTACACCAAAGTCATTATAAAGCTTAACACTGCCCCAGCTGGTGGCGATCGTTTTAGCTATGTTTATGCTATACGCTTGCGCTTTAGAAGCAATTTCGTACTGCCAATCATAAGCTGATACGGCAATCTTGTTACTGTCTAACGCATCTGCAGCATCATACTCATACTGCATAGCCTGCAACTGCAGCGCCCAACCATTGTAGCTACTGTCAAGATGCAAGGCGACGGCATATCTGTCACCATTATTGCCAGTATTACTATTATAAATTTGTCCAACCTCGACCGAAGCACCGACCACGGTTTTACCGCCTTCATACTCCATCGCGTAGGTTTGACGTAAGTTTAATTGATTGGTTTCTTCGTTATAATATTCAGTGCCACTTACCTGCCCTGAATATAAATCGGTTGAATAACGTTCGTTGCGACTGGCACCGTATTCAGCATTTTTATAAAATGCAAACTCAGTCCCCCAACCGTCATTCGAATAAACTGTTTTAATACCTGTATCATAATCATCTTCAAAGCCTAAATAATACGGTACGCCGAACCAGAAACTATTTGAAATAAACCCAGGGTTACCAAATGGCACTTGATTTATACCAACTTGAACTTGCACTTCTGGTGAGTAATCATAAAAAACATAACCATACCGTAATGCTTCCCAACCATCATAAAATCGATATTCAGATGATAAACCCCAATCATCTAATTTACCGTTAAATTTAACTGATGCCATTTCAAAGGTCAAATCACCTGCTTTATCTTTAGACGTTTCGCTATATTCTTTATATGAATAATTAGCTCTTAATGTACCTGTTACATTAATTCCATCGTCAACATCTTGTGCAGTAGAATAAAAAGACACCATGCACAGTGACACTAATGAAGATAATAAAGACAACTTAAATAATTTCATTTTATGTTATTTCCCAATTTTTATATTTTTTAAGATGGTGATTACCATTTTAATTTGGTTAAGTCACACTGAATAACTTCATCACTATGAGCTGGTGTGCCTGGATTTTTAGCTGACTCACAAAGCAGTGTTGTGCCATAGTCATTACGTTTGTCATTAGCATTACTTCTTGCCCAAACAGACACAATGGCACGCTCTTCTGGTTTAGCTTCACAGCTGCCATCAACTTCAAAGGCATGGATAGTATTTTGATGAAAGTACATAAGAGGATCGTGTTCTGCACTACTCGATAACCACTGACTTTGGGCATTAAATTGACCCGCATCAAATTGTACGGTTCTAACGTTACTGTCTTCACGCACTGTGGTGACAAGCTTAGAGTCTTCACGCACTGCAAAGGTCGTAAATTCATTCGCACAAGCAGGAACTCGCATGTTGTAATAAATTTCAGATATTGCATGGTTATGGTATGGATATAGGGTATCGACCGACTGAACTGTCATACCAACTTCGGCACCCACTTTTTGTTTATTGATCTCATCTATGCGTAACAATCCCCAATGACCAAAGATTTCGGCATAGGCATAGCCACCACGGATATTATTGAAATTTTTATCATTGCGTTTGCTTTCTTGTGCATACATAGGGAACCAACCGGCGGCAGCCCATAAGTTAGGCAATGCATTGGCACTGATATCGGTAGGAAAAGCTGAAGGCATTTTGACTTCGTCGCCCATCACCATTTTGGCAAAGTTTTTGGTAAACTCTTTACCCATTTTACGGACATCTTTGTTGGTCACTTTGTTATCAAAAAAGCTGTTAAATGATTCGCGTTTAAGCCATTTCGCAACCGGAGAGTTTTGCTCTAATTCGCCACCAGGACTGTATATCCAATTGACATCTTCGCGGGCGCCAAAACACTTTTTCGCTTTATTTGGATTATTGATAACTTGATAAATATTTTTAACCATTAACTTCATGTCTCTTCGATCCATGATGCACATGTTCTTACCGCCTTCGGTAGAATCATACATCGCTTCATCGGAGTTTAAGCATGGACCATTTTCACTATTGGTTAATGCTACCGCATAAGACTCTAAATATTGCAGTGTTTCATTCCATAATATATCGACATACTTTTGATCATCTTCATTATACTGTGACTCTTCACCTAAACAGGTAAACTCAGCATTATTAATATCGTTTTGGTCTAAAAAACTAGGTAACTCACTTGCCATAGCAGAACTAGACAACAGCATCATCACTAACAACGTATTATATTTCATAACATCCCTCTTTCATTATTATTAAGCGCGGAAAGATATTACACTTGGAATTAATTCCAAAAATTTACACTCAAGAGGTTTGTAATAAAAAGTATTATTACAAACAGATAATAGATAATAGATAATAGATAACAATATAGAAGCAGTACATTAATTTATAAAAACTAATAACTAAAAATCTAATAACTAAGAAACTAATATCTAAAAATCTAATATCTAATAAGCTAATAAGCTAATAACTAGAAATCTAATAAGCCAATTAGTTAATAAGTTAATAAGTTAATAAATAAGAAGAGTCCGAATTCAGATAATAACTGCGACACTCATAGACTAGGTTCGAAGAAGCCAACTACTGAAAGTGGTAGGCTTTATCTCGCCAAAGAAAAAAAGTATCACTATGAGTTATCAGCAGTTGACTGAGGGTAGAAGATATCAGTCCTTTTAGACCAAGGCATTTCAATTGCCTTGATTGCAAAAACCATCAATTGTCATCGCGCTACTGCCTATCGAGAACTAAAGCGTTGTAATGGCCAGTCGGGTTATTGTCCTGACCATGCTCAAGCCAATGCCTGTGATATGCGACATCATTCAGCCAAATATACGATACCCGAGACAAGGGTAAGCACTGTCCGTTTCCTATTAAAACATGACTGGGGTCCAGAGCCGATTTCACAAGTGTGGTCTGGAATGGACCAAGCCGTCAGTCATGAATGGATTTATCGGTTTGTGGCAAGGCATTAGCATCAAGGTGGCAAGCTATACCGTCATCTACGTCAAGGGTATAAACGCTATCGCAGAGGCAAAAAAGAGAAGGCTCCAGCGATTAAAAATGGCATGTCTATCGAATCTGTCGATACCCGCGACCGTTTCGGTGATTGGGAAATCGATACCGTATTAGGCAAGCATGGCACAGGTTCAATAGTGACGATACTGGAGCGGAAAACCCGTTTTTACTTGATAAAGAAAGTGGCCTCAAAATCTGCTGTGGATGTGACTAAAGCCACGATTGAATTATTCGTGCCGTACAAGCAGCATGTGCACACAATAACAGCCGATAATGGTCGCGAGTTTGCTCATCACCAAGCCATTGCCAAAGCGTTAGCCGCAGAGTTTTATTTCGCTCACCCATACAGCTCTTGGGAGCGTGGCGCCAATGAGAACGCCAATGGCCGGTTAAGAAATATGTAAAAAAAGGGATCGACTTGAGGACAGTAAGCGATGACATCATCTTGTTTGCGCAGAACAGGATTAACCATCGGCCCAAGAAATGTTTGAAGTTTAAGCCGTCAGCGGTTGTTTTTAAACAATTAGCGGCTTAATTTGCCGAGTGTCGCACTTCGGAGTTGAATTCGGGACTAATAAACTAATAAATAAGAAGGGTAATTCTATTAATCATTAAAAATATAAAAGCCACATATTAATTACTTAATATGTGGCTTATTAAACTAATATGAATTTAAATTAGTTTATCCTTTATGCTTGTCAAACTTGAAAGTATGACAGTTGCTGCATAATGGTTCTTTAGGTGTATGTTCACCATGGCACTCTTGGCAAGGTACTTCTTTACCATAGTGAAGATTGTTATGTGGGTTTTGCCACTTGTCTTCTTCACTTCTAGCCGTCTGCTTTGCTAAGTCATCAACATCATGACACTGCAAACAGGATTCATCAGATGGGAACTGCTTTATGCCATTGTCATGACAAGTTTTACAGTCATTACCGATTACGTCTTTGTGGTAGTCACGGATCTCTGCTGACTGTACTGATAAACTGGTTAGCCCAAGTAGTACCAGCCCAAGTATAATATTAAAGTTTTTCATTAATGATTCCTCTTGTTCACGGGTCTAGTTAAACTTTCATAAGACTTCTAGCGGCCGTCATGCCCATCACCATACATTCTGGGATAGAACAACTACCTAAACGGCTAACGCCATGAATACCACCGCAAACTTCACCCGCGGCATAAAGACCCGGAATAGACTTACCAGTAAAGCTATCTGCCACTTCGGCTTTAGTATTTACTTTTACACCACCTTGACAGTAATGTACTTTTGGCCATAAACGCACGACAGTAAAGGGTGCTTCAATATATTTGCCAGCCGCCTTAGTCATGTTTTTACCAAACTGCTTATCTTCGCCAGTTTTAACATAGCCGTTGTATTCAGCAATTTGTGCTTTTAAGCCAGCTAAAGGCACACCAAAGTGTGTTGCTAACTCTTCAACTGAATCAAACTTCCAACCGACATTGTATTTAATAACTTTTTCGGTATTTGGATGTGCTTTAGAATCTTTAAAACTGGTGATCAAAAGCGGTGGTACAGGATTGCCTTTTTCATCACGATTTTCTAATTCAGCATCGGCACGTGTTTTACGATCCGCAATTTCATTCATGAAACGCTTACCGGTTGTACGGCTAACCGCCATTGAATGAGGCAAGTTGAAGATAGAATAGTTAGACACATAACCAAAGCCACCTTCATCAGGTGAAGCCCAAGGGCCTGATTGGATATAAGCCAAATGCGTAGGGATAGCACCCAAACGGAACATTTCATACATGCCCTCGCCTGTTGCACCTGGTGCATTAGTACAACCAACGTCTGCCGTTAAGGTTGGATCTTGCGCCATACGTAAATCTACGTTTTGCGCAAAGCCACCAGTGGCCATAATCACACCACGTTTGGCGCGAATATTGAGAACTTTACCTGGTTGGTCTTCACCAAAGTGGTAATTGGTACGCATCTTAACACCAACAACTTCGCCTTTAGCACCGACGAGGAACCCTTCAAATTTTGAACGGTTGTGGGTATTAACCCCAATGCGTTTACATTCTTTAAACAATGGCTGGGTGATACCTGCTCCACAACTCACCGTAGTTTGGTAAGTACGTGCAACCGAATGACCGCCTAATTGTTGTAAGTACGGGTGGAATTCAGAACCTGCGTCTAACGTCATTTGCAACGCTTCAACCGCATGAGATGCAACATGACGTAATAAACCCTCATCAGCAACACCACGACCCGAGGCTAGTTGGTCATTGACCATTCTATCCACCGAATCTTTAACACCTTCTGTCTTTTGCATCGGTGTTCCAGGCGCGGCAAAAAGCCCACCATTAATAGCTGAGTTTCCGCCAAAATATGACATCTTCTCAAACATATGAATGTCTTTTGCACCTTTTCTAGTGGCTTCGATTGCGGCAGCTAAGCCCGCAAATCCAGAACCAATAATGACAATCTCAACTTCTTTGTCCCATTTTACACCATCAGCTTTCTCAGACACTGCCATTGCTGGTGCTACCATCGCTGCACCAGCAGCAATACCTAGACCTGCAATAAACTTACGGCGCCCTAATAGATCTATATTGCTCATAGGTTATCACCCCTTTTTGTAATTGACGGTTTATCATATCCTTGGAATTGATTCCAAAACGGGAACTATTGTTAATGTTTGGTGAAAAAAACTGCGGATGTGAACTAATCAATTGTAGGTAGGGCTTTTAGTAACATTTGTAACGGCACATAGATTTTGGACTGCAATCCAAACTGTGAAATCATCTTACTATCAGATTTTTAACACATTAACCTATAACATTATCGACTGAGGATAACCTTAACCTAAGTAACACTTTAGGACTATGTCGAGTGCTTATTCTATTGGCTTCAGAGAGGCGCTATCAACATATTGAGTCAAAACATGACGGTTTATCAAACGGTTTCCGCTTTATTAAAAGCCATCACCACAGCCTATCACGTAAGTCAAAATGGCCTTACACGGTATGCTACTGTTTAAGATTAGCCATCGTCGCCAGCGGATCCAATCAATCACCGCGGACTTTGCGTTACGGTGCTGTTTGCTCATTTAGGCCATTAAGATATAAATAACCTCATTCCAACATAATAAACGTTTATCAAATAGGACAAGTATTCTGCTTTGGGTCAATTTATCCCATCCCCAAAACCGAGTTGAGATTAAATAAATAACGCCTTTTTCGCCGCATCAACTTGTGCTGATGCGGCTTTAAAAAGACTATTTACCCCTGATTTCCCTCGCATAAATTACGCCCAGCGGCATAACAACTTGGCTGACGAGGACATACTGCGCCACGCGAGCAAATTAACTGCGCATCTTTTTTTATCCCGCGCTCAATCCAGTTAATATTGAGGATTTTAGCCACACTGTTGAGATCTTTTTGGATGTGTTTGGGGATAATGATTGAACCACCGCCCGCGGCACAAGCTTGTTTAAGATCGTAAGCAATCGACTGCGCATCTTTTCCTTGCGCCTCAATGGCTGGGTTTAAATCTATTCCAGCACATAGAACATGCGGATTACCCGCAGAGTCGTCGACCTTAATCGATTCACAGCAATAAATCCGCGGTTCATTGCCGACATTTAAAATCGATATTTGCGCAGAGGTGCCTTCTACCGGTTCGTTGATCATTCTAAACACAGCCCAATGCTGGCAAGGGTCTTCAACCAAGCGCATGTTACCCCAAGGCAGAGGGATACCATTACCGCGGTAAACCGCTTTTAACTTACCCGGCGCATAGGCATCAAAATAATGCCAATGTGGATAAGGTGACACCACCGTCATACGACGCATGGCGACAGAAGCGGATACCTGCAATTGTTTATGTACGCTAATCTCATAGCCATGACGGTCGAGTAACTGCCGATATGGCACTTTAGGACACAATAAGGCGCCGGCAAAAAAGCTTGATTCAAAATCGCGCCACGCATGCAAAATATCTTGTGCATTCAGAGTATTAGATTGTGGTATAAGCGCATCATCAAAGTCATCACGGCGACCCGACATCATCACACTCTTTAAGCCATCTTTATTGTGTAACACACAATGACCTATGTGCACCGCCAAATCATACTTCAACCTACTGGGTCTATTTTTCAGAATATTACTGATATAAATGGTACCGGGCGGTTCAAAAAATGACGTCACCAACTGCTTAGAACTTATGCCCATTTCGTTGATGACTTCTTTAGGAACACGGTCAATCCATTTAATTTTTAAGCCCATGCCTTTAGCAATATCAATAATATCTTCGGTGGCCAGCGGCATACGCTTTAAGCCGACTTCTTCGGCGGCGCGCTCTAAATCAGGGAAATGATTTTGATGATGTTCTTGGTGGGCGCGAATAAGCAAATGGGCAAATTGACGGCCACTGGTGCCGGTTTGCGACAACATTTCAGGGATAGCAATTTGTAAGATGTCATTAGAAAACAAAAAGCTTGGCTCAAGTGGCATACCACTGACTCCGCCTTTACTACCCTTTTCGGGGGTAATCGCTTCATCTTCTGGTACGTCATCAAGAAACCAGCCCACATCTTTCTGGAAAACAACCGCTATTACCGCCAGCATATCCGCGCTTGGTACCCGCTTCCCGCGCTCGATCATTGACAAATATGACACTGATGGCGAATTACTTGAGTCAACACGCACACAACGAGCAGACAAGTCTTCCATGGTTAAGTTGTTGCGCTTACGCAAGTTTCTTATCTTGGTGCCCAAAAAATGGGTCTTTCGCATTAAGCTTTTATCATTTCTCATTTTGTATAATTCACACTGTAAAATTTTTATTGTGAAATTGTTTGTAAAAATAGCATAGACTAAAAATCAAGCTGCTAACAGAGCTTAATGATAAACAATAATTAGAAAGGTTTTCTGACCTACAACAATACGAAGAGGAATAAGGCGATGAATATGTCTACTCAAGCAAGCAATACAGCCACCCAAAACCTTAACCGCTTCATTGGTGAGCAATTTGTGGCAACGACCAATCAACAGGATCGCAGCACAAACGCAAAAGACTTTTTGGATACACATTGTCCATTAGCCAATGGCTCACACCAAGACGTCAGCAGCTATGTTGTTTATTACAATCACTTATTGGCGTTTTTAAAAGATGGTTCACAGTGTGGTTTACAAAATCCATGTCAATTTGTTGCCTTGACGGGCCACAAAAGTGACCCCACCTCTGTGGTATTAAAAAATAACGATACCCATGTTGAGATTTGTTTCGACCGCCAAGGAAAAATGGGCACCACAGACCAAGCCAATATCGAAGATATTCAGGTTGCCATTCCAATTAAGAATTTGCCAACGCCATACAAGCAATGGATTAGCTTAATCCACACAGGCTGTCAGCCTACTGAAGGTAGCTGTAAGGTATTTACTGCTAAAGATGGTAGCGACTACGCACTACATCAGCGTTAATGGCTTATTGCGATAACACTGCGACCATTTAGCAAAAAAGGCTTGTCCCATTAATAATGCGACAAGCCTTTTTGTTGGGTAACCATTTTGCTGCGTAGCATCCCATAATGTCGGCACGCCTTTATGCCGTCATACTGAGATTATGGCCAAAAGAATCGTGATGCTTGCGAGATCTGGTTAGCAGGTTCCGTTGGCGTTGGATTTTCCAAGCTTTGAATTTGGGTCACCTTAAATTGCAGCGTTTGTTGGGTGCTATCACTCGCTCGGTTACTTAAGCGGCCACTGACGGTCAACGGATAATTTAGTTGTTCTGCCGGTTTTATCACAATCAAGCTGTCGGTGATTATTTGCAATGCTTGCCCTTGTGGATCCTTGCTGCTGATACTAATTTGATAGAAAGCCATTTGTTGAGTTTTATTGCGAATTTTAAGTTGATAGCTATTTTCAACCTTATCGACACCCACTTGACGATACAAGGTTTGACGGTCACGGATCACATTGAGCTCAATATCCTTTAAATTGCTTAAATCGCCAATAATCAGTGCAACCATGATCAATAATGCACTGGCGTAACCCAGAGATTTTAGCGATAACAGGCTGGCTTTGGGTTGTCCTTTTAAGGCATTTTCGCTGGTAAAGCTTATTAAATTGGGTGCATAGCCAAACTTTTCCATGGTCTGATTACAGGCATCAACACAGGCACCGCAGTTAATACATTCGTATTGTAAGCCGTTACGAATATCAATCCCAGTTGGGCAGACATCAACACACAAATTACAGTCTACACAGTCACCTAGCTCAGTTTTTTGTGAACGTTTACGGGGTCCACGAGACTCGCCTCGCTGCGCATCATAGCTCACCGTTTTAGTATTGGCGTCAAACATCACCGCTTGAAAACGCGAGTAAGGACAACAATGTAAACACATCATTTCACGCATCCAGCCGGCATTTACATAAGTGCATATGGCAAAAAACCACACCCAGGTGCCAGTCCAAAAACCACTACTCATGCTAAAAATATCAACATACAACTCGCGTGCAGGCATAAAGTATCCGATAAACCCGCAGCCAGTTAGCAAGGCGAACACTATCCACACCCCATGCTTCGTCACTCGTTTACGCACTTTACTTAATGACCATGGGGCTTTATCTAACGCCTCACGATGATGGTGATTGCCCTCTATTTTGGCTTCAACCCACATGTAAATAAAGGTCCACGCGGTTTGCGGGCACAAAAAGCCACACCACACTCGGCCCCAGTAAACCGTGACAAAAAATAATGCAAAAGCAGCGGCCATAAAAAACCACGCTAATACGGTAAAATCTTGTGGCCATAGGGTGATATTGAAGAAAAAGAATTGCTGTTCGGTGACATCAAACAGAATGGCTTGTCGGCCTTGGTAGTTGATAAATGGGATCAGGAAAAAAATCGCAATCAGTAAAGTATTGCTGTGCTGACGCAGCCGTTGAAATACGCCCTTCTGTTCTCGAACCTGAATTTTTGTCGACGGCGTAGCAATTTGCACCACTGGGATCCGCTGTGAAACGGCAGCGTTATCAACTGGCACTGTCGCTGCCGGAGTTTGAGATGATGATTTGGGCATAAATGTATTCCTATAACACAATATTGCCCTGTTATAGCAAAGATTAAGCCAACTTAAACATTGATATAATCACTTGATTTTAAACAATTAAAATAAAAAATTATAAAATAATGTCACGACATATCACTTTTTACGTGATATATCGTGACCCAGTAAAACCAATGATAAAAATTAGCGCGTAATGGCTAACTTTTTCATCCGAGATCGTAAGGTACTCGCCGGCATATCTAGCATTGCAGCAGCGCCATACGGACCAGAAATACGCCAATGGCTAGCATTTAAAACCGCAATAATATGCGCAGCTTCGGCTTGTGCCATGGTTAACGTGCTGGTAGCTAATGGAGTGGCAACCACTAAAGGTAAAGTATTAAACAGTAAATGGCCGCTTTGCGACAAAATCATTTCTCGCTCAATCAGGTTTTGCAACTCTCGCACGTTACCAGGCCAAGCATATTGTTGTAAATTCTTCAGCCCTTTGGCGCTCACTTTAGTGATTTTTTTACCGAGTTTTTTACTCATTGATTCGACTAAATCACTGACCAATGGTGGAATATCTTCGCGGCGTTCTCGTAAAGGAGGCACGGTAATTGGAAATACGTTCAAGCGGTAATATAAGTCCATGCGAAACAAGCCTTGCTCTACTCGCGCGGCTAAATCGTGATGAGTAGCAGCAACTAAGCGAATATTGACCTTAATGGTTTCACTACTGCCAACGCGCTCGAAGCTTTGCTCTTGGATCACCCGCAACAATTTAGATTGTGCCGATAAACTCAGCTCGGCAATTTCATCTAAAAACAAGGTGCCATTATGGGCTAATTCAAATCGGCCTTTGCGACGCGCTGTGGCGCCAGTAAATGCGCCTTTTTCATGACCAAACAACTCACTTTCTAGCAATGCCGTCGAAAATGCGGCGCAGTTTACACTTACCATAGGTTGGTCTTTGCGATGGCTTAATCGGTGTAAGTTACGCGCAACTAGCTCTTTGCCAGTGCCGTTTTCACCACAGATTAAGACCGTACTGTCGGTATTAGCGACCAAGTGGATCTGTTGCATGAGCTGATTGATAGGTTGGCTGTTACCCGATATTCCTGACGCGCCTTGCTGGCCTTGTAGCTCAGTGAGTAAGTATTGATTTTCTGATGCTAACCGTTCTGACAAGGCCTGCACTTGTGCCAAGGCTTGTCTTAACGATTGCTCGGTATGTTTTTGCATACTCACATCACGAAATATCGCAATAACACCGACGAGTTGTTGCTGATCATATACTGGGGTTGAGCTGTAATACACCGGAAAGCTGCTGCCATCTTTACGCCAAAATACATCTTCGTTCACTTGCCGAGGGATGGCATCATGTAAGGTACGATAAATGGGGCAGTCATGTTGAGGATAATGACTACCATCGGCATGACTATGATGATGGCAGTCGTGAATATTTCTGCCAATTAATTCGGCACTTTTCCAGCCCGTCATTTGCTCTGCTGCGGGATTAATAAATACTGCATTACCCGCTAAATCAAAACCATATACGCCCTCTGTCATGGCATTAAGCAACAGAGTATTTTCAGGAAGAAAATGCTCGGAGCCACTATACTCAGTGGTTGTAGAGTCAGTCATAGTCAATCTTAAGGTTACTAATGCATGGACTCATTATAACCATCGTAAAATATAAGTCGCGAAATATCGCGGCTTATATTCCCATAACAATAATCACTTGTTATCGTGATATCCATGACTCATCCAGATAATAACAATCTCATTTTTTAACAAAAATCCTTCACCACCAGTAAAGTAATGAGCTGATTTAAGCACTTTTTACGTTAACGTCGTACTTAATAACATTGTAACTTGACGTCGTATCTCAACGTCGTCAGCTCACAAGCCTAGCAGCCTCTGTCGTTAATACTAATTAGTGATGATCTGTGACTTTTGCGTTTGTGTCATATCGATCATCATCTGGCTGGCGATTGAAAAAATACAGTAACCTAAAAAATAATAGAAACCGATTTCAAACTGGGACTGAGTCTTGAGCGTGTCACCCATGCCGGCTGACGCATTACCTGCCATGTAAGCCACAATAATGGCTACGACAAATACATCGGCCATAGACCACTTGCCGATAACACTTATCATTGTTCGAAGCCGTTGTTTTATTGAAGGTGCCACTGGCAGCAGTAAAATTAGCATGGTGATTAACTTAATGGTAGGGATCACAATACTGAATAACCCGACTAATATGGCAACGACAAAGTTATGTGATTGATATAGTGCCGTAATGATATCGATGATACTGCGGCTATTACGAAAGACCTCTACCTCACCTTGAAGCGTATCCAACCCAAACAGACTCGCAGCGACATCTAAGATCCCGCGGGTATTAGCACGAGAATCTTCTGTTAGATCTTGGGTTAACATATCTTTGCCCGTATCGACTAACTGTGATTTTTCAATAGTGCCCGTCATCGTTAGCATGGGCTCTGTCACTCCTGGGATCAGCAGGATTAACGATATGAGTACTAAACTGATGGATAGATACACTTTCATGGATACCTCGAGTGATAATTTTTGATAGCGATGAGCCAGCATAGTGAAACAAATTGTCGTATTTTGCCGTGAAGATGATAACGTGTTTGCGATCTTTGTAGGTTATGATGCCGTATTGGTCATGTTATTAACCATTACGACACTCTTAATAATGAGACAAATACATGCAAATGATCCAATTTACGACATGTTTGCTCTGGTTAAGTTATGTTTTTTCAGCCCCCCTCACTGCGGCGACCTTAACGGTCAATGTTAACGATACTCAAGGCAATAGGCTCAGCGATAGCGTGATAGAGCTGATCCCCACCACGCCTCCTGAAGCAAGAGTATCGACCTTAGCACATTATGAAATGCGTCAACAAAATAGAATATTCTCCCCTTTTGTCTTGGCTGTGCCACAAGGAGCAAAAGTTGATTTTGCTAATTTAGATCGCACTCGGCACCATGTTTACTCATTTTCTGACGCTAAACAATTTGAACTAAAATTGTCTGCTGGCGCTACCGAGGATCCTATCGTCTTTAATAACGCGGGATTAGTTGCCATCGGCTGTAATATCCATGACGATATGCAGGCATTTATTTACGTCTCAAAAAGTGCTTATTTCTCGGTAAGTAATGAAGCGGGTCAAATGCAGTTAACTGATTTACCTACCGGTGAATATCAAGTCAATATCTGGCATCCTTGGCAAGTTAACATTCAGCAACCGACTTCACTCACCCTTAATGATGGTGACCATAAATTAACAATTCGCATCAATATTGACCACCAAGATAAACCATCGTCGCCACCTAGCGGCTTTGTTACTGACCATTATCCAAGCGATACCACGGGACAACATGCCAACTAGTTTTCGCAACCGACTAATTATTGCCTTCCTGTTTATTTTAACCCTAACGCAGTTAACCACTGCAGTGTTTGTGTTAAGTGCAACTCAACGTGATTATCGTCAGCAACAAACTCAAAATCTTAAGATTGGATCAAATGTTTTTGTTGATATGCTGTCTAACCGGAGCGAGCAGCTTAACCAAAGTTTGTCACTGCTCAGTGCTGATTTTGATTTTAAACGCGCGGTAGCCACTGGTGAGCAAGACACAATATCTTCCGTTTTATCTAACCATGGCAGACGCATTAATGCCGACGCAGCTATTTTGCTATCGCCGCAGGGAAAATTACTGTCATCAAGCTTGCAAGGTCTGACTAAATTTAATGTCGATGAGCTATTTGCATTAACCAAAAACCGCTCAACGACTTTCGACATTGTTAATTATGACCACAGCAGCTACCAATTTGTATTGCAGCCAGTCAAAGCGCCGACATTAATCGCTTGGGTTGGCATGGGTTTTTCGATGGATAAAAACCTCGCTGACCAAGCCAAAGCCATTACTGGAATTGATAGCAGTTTTATCAACCAGTCAGCCGGCAGAATTAACATCGTCTCGACCCTACCTGAAGCTCAGCAACAAGATGTTTTAACGCGTATTAGCCAGCTTGCAAAAACGGTTGATGAGGTCAGTGATGACATATTATCAGGCTACCTATCCACCACCATTGCGTTAGATAACAATAGCGGTCATCAATTAGCGCTGTTACATCTGTCAAATGCTAAGTGGCAGCAAAATTACGATGCCCTGCGTAATAACATGCTAATCGTGTTTGCGATAACCTGTTTATTGGCGTTTATGATTGCAGCTTGGTTTGCTGGAGGGTTAACTAAACCTATTTATGCGTTAGTTAATTTTGCCAGAAAAGTCGGTCAAGGCGAGGATCCTCGCCCCATTGAAGTTGCCCCGGCTGAATTACAAGTGTTAGCCAACACCTTATCGATAATGCGTAAAAATATTGAGTCGCGCGAAAACGATTTAGTTTATCAATCACAGCACGATAATCTCACCGGTTTATATAATCGCGTGGCCGCTAAACAACAACTCAGCCTACTGCTCAGTAAAATGCATGGCAGTTTAGTCATGATAGACATTAAAAACTTTCGTCACTTAAACAACATCATTGGGTTCGCTAATGCCGACGATCTGCTGGTGTTGTTTGCCAGTCGCTTAGAAAGCTTATCCCCTAACGCTCAGTTAATATCGCGCTTAGATGGCGACTCTTTTTTGTTGCTATTCCAACCGAGTATTCCTCTTGAAAAGCTTGATAACTATTTACGTCAATTAACCAACCCGTTTGCGATTCAGGGGTCAAAAATAAGTGTCAATGTGCGGGTAGGGATTGTTGATTTATCCAGTGACTATGACAGTAATGATATTGATACTTTAATTCGCCATGCCGAAATTGCATTAAACCAAGCTCGAGTTGAATCACTAGGCATTGCAACATATCAACAAGGTGAGGATGAACGCTATCTGCGTGAGTTAATGATCATCCGTGATTTACCGATTGCATTAACCCAAGGACAACTGCATTTGGTTTTTCAACCTAAAGTGGATATTCAGACCAATCATTGCCATAGTGCGGAAACCCTGATCCGCTGGCATCACCCTGAATTGGGATTTATCCCGCCTGATGAGTTCATTCGCTTAGCCGAAAATTCAGGTAATATCTCGATGATCAGCGACTGGGTGCTAACGACCACCATTAAACAGCTAGCCCTATGGCAGCAACAAGGTATTTCACTCACGGTGGCGATTAATTTATCAGCCCACGATCTCACTAATCCTCAGCTACCACTGGACATTGAACAGTTACTTATAAGCAATAACTTACCCATTACCGCCCTGTCGATAGAGATAACTGAAGGCGCTGTGATGAAAGATGCACAAACGGTGATTGCCGTTCTACAGCAATTTAGAAATATCGGTTTGGCGATTGCCATCGACGACTTTGGCACTGGACACTCTTCATTAGCCTACTTAAAGTTACTCCCCGTTAATGAAGTAAAAATCGATCGCAGTTTTATCAAAGATATTCATACTGATGCAACGGACTTAATGATTGTCGACACCAGCATTAGACTGATTAAGGGACTTAATTTATCCGTCGTAGCTGAAGGCGTTGAATCTGTAGAAGGGATCAATATTCTGCGCGAACTTAATTGCGATATAATTCAAGGTTATGTGTATTCTAAGCCGCTAAAAGCAGATGATTTTATTGTGTGGTTCCAACAGTTTAATCAATCCAATATTCACCATCCCAGTAAGGATACGCTGCGCTAATGTACCAATTAATATGCATTGTGTTATCGGTGCTATTAAGCCTCATAGCCACTTCTGCTTAAGCTGACACGAGCAAAATAATCGCTACTGGCGGCGCGACAACCATTGAAGGTAGTGCTGGGGTGAATAGTTCCTTGGGCAGTCATTAATGGCTATGCAAGCTCGGAAGAATTTTAATTGAAGCACTCAAACAACAGCATATCCCTTTAGCCACACGTCATGGGTTACTTGCTAAGTTAGCACCAATGTATCAACAGATTATCGATCATTAATCGTGTCTAACACCGTTTGATATAACATAGTTGGAGTATGCTGACTTTTACCTATTTACCCCATCCCTTAAACTGAGTGAGGCTTATATTGATTAGTAAAATGGGCTAGGATCAACATCGAGCATACTTGGCGATACACCTCGCTCAATATGTAATTCCGATTTAAATAGGTCAACCATGGTCACGTCGGTATAGCGCTTATACTTAATTGAATAAAAACACTTCACGATAGGATGCAACGCATCACGTCCCTTTGAGTCCCATACAATTCCAATACGGTGATCCGATAACTGAACTAATGAACCAACAGGATAAATACCCACGCAACGAATAAACTCATATACGAGCTTTTGATCAAGATGAAATGGCGTCAGGCTGATCATAATTTTAAATGCCGCCGCTGGGCTCATGGCCTCTTTGTAACAGCGAGTCGCAGTTAACGCATCAAAAATATCAACAATACAACTCATGCGTCCATGTTGAGGAAGTTGCTCGTCCTTAAGACCATTAGGATAGCCACGACCATCGAGTTTTTCATGGTGCATTAAGCACACATCTTTGCTGACCTGTGATAGTCCTTTTGTTTCATTCATGATTTCAATTGCATAGAATTGATGCAATTTAATGTGCTCAAATTCTTCCGGGGTTAACTTACCAGGCTTGTGCAATATTTCGTTATCGACTTTAATTTTGCCAATATCATGTAAAATACCGCCCACCGCCATTTGCTTGAGCAGTTCACGATCAAGGTTAAGGTGTTTGCCGAAGGTCACCAGTAAAAAGGCCACATTAATAGAATGTTCAAATAAATAAGCATCTTTGGTGCGCAAAGCAGAAATACATTTAAAGGCATCTGCATCCCCCATAACCGACTCAATCATTTTATCGGCGACAGCTTCAAATTCACCCACTTCGATGGCTTTACCACCGAAGGTTTCAGACATCACCTTTTTAATTAATCCTTTTGCTTCAGCAAGTAGCTTTTTAGCCTGCGCTTGCTGACCATCTCGAGTTGCCGTCGCTTTACGCATCAATGGACGAATAGCTGAACTCGATCGATTGGATTTTTTTAACCCGCAGGTATCAGATGATCGCTCAATATCCACCCACACAAACGCAATACTATTTTTTTTCAGTTTTAAAATTGCATCACGATGTTTGATTTGTCCGGGGTTACTAATAGCTACTTTGCTATACTGATGATCTATCGCCGAAACAAACATGCCTAAAGCAAGTTTATCGATAGGGATTTTGATGACATTGCTTGATTCAACAGAATCATTCATTGTGCAAATTACTCCGGGAGGGAAAACTAAAAAGACGGCATCTTGATCACCTGACTACTGTTAGTATTTTGAACTATTTTACTGCATTCGCCTATTCATTTTGTGCCACTATTATCATTTCGTCACATAATTTATTATCAAACCTTTACACATCACTCAATGAATAGATGATTGTTTTATAGACATAATAATAAAAAGGGCACTTATGTCAGCGAGGATATATCTAAAGAGATAAGCGCTACATAAAGTAAAGCCAGAGTATCTTATCAACGGAATAAGCCACTAATATGCCATTATCGGCGGTTATTGATATTATATTAGCAATTAAGATCACACGATTTAACCTTGCTAATTGACACTATTTCATCACTTTATTACCGTATAGTCTGTTGCTGTTATACGTGAGGTATTTCTTTTTGGGCCACTTCTTTTCATCACAATTCAGTGAACTGATCACTAAGCTGAAACAGCTTAGTAAAGTGCCTGCTCGCGAATCCATAATTCAACTTTCGGTAGAAGCCCCTGCATTGCCTTTATTGTCTTGGTTAGCAGCACAAAACCAATACCCCAAAATATATTGGCATGGCAGAGATAGAGACGAAGATATCGCCGCTATTGGATCATGTAAAAGTTTCTTTTTTAAAGACCAAGTTGACGATAATGACCTGGCAAAAATTTATCAACAACAGCGTAATAAAACCAGCCAACAAGACATTCGTTATTATGGCGGCCTGGCTTTTGACCGCACAGTAGAATGCTGGCCAGAATTTGGTCGCGCACACTTTATTTTACCGCGTATTGAGTTGCGCCGAAATAGTCGTACTCTCAAGATCCTCGTTAACCTAAACTTTGATGGCGTTGATCCCGACCAAGAAATTCAAGCGGCTATCGATGCCATTGAACGAGTACAAAAACCACAGCCTTTATCTCCACCCAATAAAATGAGCTTAATGGGTCGCAGTGATTTACCCAATTTTGAACGCTGGAAAGAGTTAGTAGAGCAAGTCACTCAGGCTAATTTTAATCGCTCAACGCCTAAAGTGGTACTCTCTCGTCATACCCAAATTGATGTGAACGACGATATCGATCCTTGGACAGTACTGGCTTGCTGGCAAGGTCGCAATCCCAACAGTTTTCAATTTGGATTCCAATTTAGCCCTGAGCGCGCGTTTATTTCCTGTTCACCAGAACGCTTGTATTTACGTCGCCAACAAGAATTGTTTACCGAAGCGCTTGCGGGTACCACGGTACGGGGACTCAATCCTGAAGAAGATAATTCTCTGGCACAAGCATTATTAGATGACTCTAAAAACAGTCATGAAAATCAGCTTGTTAGAAAGCACATCGTTGATGCGCTCACCCCATTAAGTCAGTATATAGGTGCCGACGAGAAGCCTAAAATTTTTAAACTGGATCATATTCAACATTTACATCGCTCGATCAGGGCACAGCTAAGGCCTGGGGTAAACGATTTTGAATTACTGCGCGCGTTACATCCCACTCCTGCTGTCGGCGGCTTACCACGCAATGCCGCATTGAACTTTATTCGTCAAAGAGAAGGTTATGCTAGAGGCTGGTATGCTGGGGCTTGTGGCTATTTAAATCACCATGAATCAGAATTTTCAGTTGCGATTAGAAGTGCACTCATCGAGCCTAGAAGGATCAATTTATTTGCCGGAGCAGGCATAGTCGCCGGCTCAGATCCTGAGGCGGAATGGCAAGAACTGGAAAATAAATTAGCCACTGTACTGTCTATTTTGATCGACTTTTAATATCCCTCAGCTTACTGATGCTTATCTCATTAACCGCAACTTGGGTTTATAGATGAGATAAGTAAGCTAACATTAAAATATGTCACCTCTTTAAGTCACATTTGACATGTGTTTTGCTAATAAGGCGCCTTCACCAGTTAATAGCGGTGTTAATAGCTGCGTCATTAGCCGGTCTGTTGCAAGTCAATTCCACATCGTTAGCAGAACAAAGAGCTTGTTGGTAAGCGCTTATGATCTCGAGTTGAGGTGACTTAACCTCGACGATATCTTTCGCTTGTGCAAAGCCCATGCTATTATCCTGCCCCCGTGGCTGCTAACACTTATGTATTGCCTTGAAAAGGGTGGACTAACAGGTGAATTTAACGCCAGCACTGCCAATAAACTAAAATAATAATATTCTCTATAACAGACATTAGCTTATCTGTTTAACGGTGGCTAAATAGCCTCGTTAGCACAGGCCAAGACTGTTAACCAAATTAATAGCGGGTTCCCTCACCCCGCGCTAACCCAATTAAAAAGGCCACAATATGTTGACGTTAACCCAGGCGAAATATCGCCGAGCACTGATGTTATTAGTCAGTTTTCACATCTTAATTATTTGCGCAAGTAACTACCTCGTTCAACTGCCATTTCAGCTATTTAGCTACCACACCACTTGGGGTGCGTTTAGCTTTCCATTTGTATACTTAGCAACCGACTTAACCGTTAGAATTTTTGGTCAGCGAGCCGCAAGAGGCATTATCGTCAAAGCCATGATACCGGCACTCGTGGTGTCGTATTTAGTGGGAGTATTGTTTCATCAAGGCCAATTACAATCATTTTCGGCTTTAGCAGAATGGAATAATTTCGTGTTTCGTATCGCTTTTGCCAGCTTTGTGGCTTACTTAATTGGCCAGTTAATGGACATCACAGTATTTGCTAAATTACGTCAAGCCAAAGCGTGGTGGGTCGCACCAGCGGCATCGACGCTAATCGGTAATTTAGTGGATACCTTAGTGTTCTTTAGCATAGCGTTTTATGCCTCGAATGATCCCTTTATGGCAACTCATTGGCCAGAAATTGCCACTGTCGACTACGTCTTTAAGCTTATAGTGAGCCTAGGTTTGTTTTTACCGGCATATGGCGTGTTATTAAAAGTACTGCAAGACAAGATTTTACTTAATGCAGCCACCAATAATGACAATGTTGTTATCCAAGTATCCAAATAATCATCATGACTCTTTAATGATGGCGAGATGAGTACAAGCAACTGTCGGCTTCAATAGCTGGGCCGGCGGTGTGCTTTACTCATTCAACGTTTACCACACTTGCGACAGATGCAATGACGCCGATTGTTATCTGGACTCCCCGTCAAAGAATACCTTAGGTTATCTGAAGCCGATTGACACTCATATTCGCCCTACACCTCAGGAATGAGCTAGTGCTAGTTAGGTTAATGATAAGAGTAAACCACAAAAGTCCACATTCTCTTTGAAGCGAGAACAACCTTTAAGGCCATAATAACCGCGTGAAAGACTCTCATTCTATAGCGCACATCTAAATATCTACCAATATGAAAGTGATATATAAAATAATTACCCTAATAATCATAGGCTAAAGAGAACTTTTTCGTTTATTGAATATAAAGAGTAGATTAATCATGATAAGCACTTGCAAATACAAATGAGAATGATTACTATTAATGCGCGTTCCAAAACTCGGTTAATCATTAAAGACTTCATCACCTTTAATTGGTTTTCAGAGTTCGCAAGCACGACATTGCTCACACACTCTTTGTGGCCGGGTTAATCACCCGGCTTTTTTTTGGCTGATTTTAGGTTAGCTATTGAATCCATCACCAAAATGCAAGCCTTCATATGGCCCAAGCTGTTGATAATCTTTAGCATTATGATAAAGCCCAATGGTAAATATAGTCCCTTTTCCTACCGTCGAATTGACTTCGATCGTACCACCAAGCCGTTTAATAATGCCATAACTCAGAGAAAGACCTAAACCGGTACCATCTTTACGCGTGGTATAAAATGGATCAAAGATACGACTCAAATCTTCTTTAGTAATACCTATCCCTTCATCTTCCACTTCAATTTTTACGCCTATAGGTTTGCCCTCTTCCAACCAGTCGTATGTTCGTAGCCAAATCCGGCCTTTATTTTCAATAGCATGAGCAGCATTAACCATTAAGTTAATGAGAACTTGTAATAGTTGAGGTCGATTGACTTCAACCGATCCCGTCGCGGTGAATTCCTTGATAAGCGTCACTTCTTGTTGCTCAATAGAATGGCGTGCTAATAACAGCATTTCTTCAACTATTTGCGTCACCGGTTGTAACGTAATAGGTGCATTGAACTCACCAGGACGACTGTATTGCAACAGGCTTCGGATAATCGTAGTGATCCGACCCACTTGTTGGATCACCAACTCGATTTCTTCTTCTACCACAGTCGCATTGTCACCAAGCTCAGCTTTTAATAACTCCATGTTGCCCAAGATAACCGCAGTAGGATTGTTGATTTCGTGGGCAATACCGGCAATCAGTTCTCCTAATGCGGTGAGTTTTTCGTTAGTGACGAGTTGTTGTCTGGTCGCATGCAATAATGCGACATTACGTTCAAGTTCCTCGGTTTTATCTTGCAAACTGCGGGTACGCTGTTCCACTTTAATCTCAAGTTGCTCTGCAGCAGCTTGAATTTGGGCATTACGCCGCTGCAACTGATCAAGCATGCTGTCAAATTGCTCCGCTAAATGAGCCAGCTCATTCTCGCCATTTATGTCTAATTTACCAATTCTGACATTTCGCCCTGACTGAACGGCAGTAACAACTTGATGAATATGTTCAATCGGTTGCAATAAGCTATTCGCGCCTCGGTACACTAAAAAACCTGAGATCAATAACACCAGAACTAAAATGGTACCTAATTCAATAATATTGAGTAAATAATTATGTAAAAATGGCGATTCAGAAAATCCAGCATAAACCATCCCAATCCTTTGGCCGCGAACATCTCGTAAAGGTAGGTAACCCGAGATATACCAATCATTAAATACAAAGGCTCGATTTATCCACGTTTGCCCTTCAATCAATACTTGTTGATATACCTCATCAGAAACGAGTGTTCCTAGCGCTCTATTGGGTTTTTGATTTTCTTTCGGAAACAGCTCCATTGGCACATTGGTGCTAATGCGAATATTATCTAAAAAAAGGGTTACGGTACCAATTGAGCGTTCGGGTAAGGTCCCTTTGGCGTAGACTAAATCACGGATATGATCGACGATAATAGTATTATGATTAAACAGCATACCGCCGTCCAAATACCAAAATACATTTCCAGACTGGTCAGCTATGGGTAATAAGGTTCGGCTTAATAAGCCGCGTGTTTCAATACTTTTTTTAGGTTGCTTGGCATGCGAGGTCGGGATCAGCGTAATTTGAGCCTGCGTTGCTAAACTTGAATTAATTCTTTGGAGACGTTTGGCAGGCAAGACCATCAAACCCGACAACACCTTCTGTTCGGTTTGGTGTAACATCAAACGTAAGTCTGGGTCGGCGGCGGCATCTGCAACACTAATTAAGCGTAAGAAATCTAATCCTAATGTTTGCTGTTGCTGTGCTAATAGCATATTTAATGCACTAATTGCATTGGGATTAGGTTGTTGCTCACTGTGTTTTAGTAACCTAAATGCATGTTGAAAATCCCATGATTCACTTATCGAATCTAATTGTTCTTGTTGCCTTTCCTGCATTTGCATTAAGGTACTATTGGCCACAACCAAGTCAGCGTTCACTTTCATGAACAATTGCTTGCCTGTATATATTACATTCCAATAAATCGTAATAAACACCAAACTAACCAAGGTTAATAAAATAGGCAGTGATGTCAAAAACAAGATCCGATAACGTACTTTAGCTTGCATTTGCTGCCAACTAAGACCGAAAACTCGTGTAAAAATACCAGTAGAATGCACCACGTTTATTCTTCCTCAAGACCTTCGTTTTCGTGACTAAACCAATCTTTAAATTTTCGATCTAAGGTTTTTCGAGACACACCTAAATCCCGCGCCGCGGCAGACTTATTACCATTATGGCTATCAACCACTTTGGTGACATGTTGTTTTTCAACTTCTTTTAACGGCCAATTTAGCGGGTAACCCATAGCATCATTAACCACAACGGACACAGGTTTTTTCCAATATTCAGCAGGTGGTTTTCCTAATAAAATACAACGCTCAATCATATTACGCAGTTCACGAATGTTACCAGGCCAATCATGTTGCTGGAGTACTTGTAGATCTTCATGGCTCCATATGACATCTTTAATCCCTAATTCTTGTGATAATTGTAGGGTAAAAAAGTGAGTAAGCTCAACGACATCTTCTGGCCTTGATCGCAAAGAAGGAATAACCATATTTAATACATTCAAGCGATAAAATAGATCACGTCTGAAACGGCCAGCTTCAACTTCATCGATCAATAAGCGGTTAGTGGCGGCAATGACGCGTACATTAATATCGATTTCTTTTTCACTTCCCACAGGACGGATGGCTCGCTGTTCAAGCACCCTCAGTAAGGCAGTTTGCATATTCATCGGCATTTCGCCTATTTCATCCAAGAATATCGTGCCACCTGAGGCATAGCTAAATAACCCTTCACGATTGCCTTTGGCCCCGGTAAACGCTCCCGCAGTATGACCGAACAGTTCACTGGCCAATAATTCAGGGGCTATTGCACCACAGTTTACCGGGACAAATGCACCACTTCGGCCACTAAGTTGATGCAATTGTCTGGCCACCAGCTCTTTGCCTGTGCCAGATTCGCCTTCAATTAATACTACGGCGTTAGTCGGAGCAATACGTTCAATAACTTCTTTGACATCGCGAATGGCTTCACTGTTGCCAATAATGGTGGATGATTGTCCGTGCGACAATTCGCGCCTTAACATAAAATTTTCGCGCTTAAGCAAGCGTTTTTCTATACAACGATCGACGGCGGTTATCATTTGCTCTAAGTGAAAAGGCTTCATAATAAAGTCAGATGCACCAGCACGTAATGCTTTGATTGCCACATCCATATCGGCGTAACCGGTCATAAAAATAATATCTGATTGGCGCTCGGGATCATTGAGAGCTTCATGCCATTCAATACCAGAGCGATCGGGCAATCGAATATCAACAATCAGTAAATCGAAATGGCCGTGACTGCGTAGCTCTTCTGCTTGGGCTATTGTGGAGGCGGTTTCAACCAGCGCAAACTTCTTTGACAAGGCTTTCATCAAAAAACTACGCATACCAGGCTCATCATCAACGATAAGTACTGACATTGTGGTCTTGCTTACTGGGGACATATGCTCATCGGGACTCATAAATGGACTCTTATTTGGACATTTTGACGCGCTTTGCCAATACTGTAGCACTGAATGCAAATGACTTGGTCACTATGAACCATAGAAAAGTGATCATGGGACAATTTGTCTATCATAAATAATTAAAGCTTGGGAGCAAGTTCACAGTTTCAGTTTTATGCGTGAACTCTATTTGCATTAACACTGCTTGGCATCTAACTTGCTTATTGCATTGGTAATTAAGCAAAATGGCTTAATATTTTGTACATTGATTCACGATGGACATCACGACTATTAATATATCAAGGAGCGGCAATGTTAAAACTCAAAGCAAGCGCTAGTATTCTGTTAGCGGCATCAGTACTCAGCGGAGCAATGTTCAGTCCTACGGCACTCGCAAATGACGTGATCAAATTAGCGACCACGACCAGTACTGAAAACTCAGGATTACTCGGCGCCTTGTTACCTAAATTTGAAGCTGAATCGGGCTACAGTGTGCAGGTGATTGCAACGGGTACGGGTAAAGCGTTGAAGCTGGCAACTCAGGGAGATGTTGATGTAGTGATGACTCATGCCCCTGCGGCCGAAGCAAAATTTGTCGCTGACGGTTACGGTATTGAGCCTCGCGGGATCATGGAAAATGATTTCGTTGTATTAGGACCGCTAGATGATCCTGCTGCAATAAAGTCGAGCAAAAACGTGACTGAAGCATTCAGCAAAATCGCTCATAAGCCAAGTACATTTGTATCCCGTGGTGATAACTCTGGCACTAACATGAAAGAATTAATCATTTGGAAAAATGCGGGCGTTAAACCTGAATTTAACGGCTATACTTCTGTTGGCCAAGGTATGGGTAAAACCTTATTAATGGCCAATGAATTACAAGCTTATACGTTAGCAGATCGCGGTACGTATATTGCTTATAAAGCTAAACTCGATCTTAATATTAGCTTTGAAGGCGGCGCAGAATTGGCTAACCCTTACCAAATCATGTTGATCAATCCAGCAAAATACCCAGATTTAAATCATAAAGGTGCAAGAGCATTAAGCGATTGGTTTATCAGTCCTGCTACGCAAACATTGATTAATAATTATAAAGTCCAAGGAGAGCAATTGTTTAAGGCAACTTATAAAAAATGAGTGACGGCTGGTTAGTCCTATTGCAGCAAGCATTTAGCTTGCTGCTCTCTTTTGACCCTCATGTGTGGGCAATTATTAACATCTCATTTTCGGTGTCTTTTGCCGCATTGTTGATCACCATTATTCCGTCGATGATGCTAGGCTTTATCCTTGCATTTAGCCATTTTAGAGGCCGTTGGATCGTGACAAACCTGGTGCAAACATTGCAGTCGATTCCTACTGTGGTCATCGGTTTGCTCGTGTATTTATTGTTGACTCGTAATGGTGTTTTGGGTGATTTAAAGTGGCTATTTACTCAAAAAGGGATGATTTTAGGCCAAATGCTCATTTGTGCTCCGGTATTAATCGCATTGTCCCAGGCCGCTTTTGCAAGTGTGGATCGTAGAGCTTGGGAAACCTCTCGCACATTAGGTGCTTCATGGTTACGTGCGATTTGGACCTTGTGTCGAGAACTGCGAGGACCGCTATTGTTAGCCATTATTGCTGCGTTTAGCCGCATTTTGACCGAAGTGGGTTGCTCGATGATGGTGGGTGGCAATATTATGAATGTTACTCGTAATATTCCCACCGCAATTGCGCTTGAAACAAGCAAAGGTGATTTTGCCCAAGCTATCGCGCTAGGATTGGTGTTATTAATATTAGCCTTAGTGCTAAACTTCATTTTAGGTTCATTGCGAGGCAAGGCCCTCCCAAGGAGTCACTAAGATGACATTATCTCATCATTCAGACACACCATTGGTCAGTATTCATGCGACAAATCTACTGATAACATTTAATCAGCAGTTATTGTTTAGCGCAGACAATTTGCATTTTAGTCAGGGGGATGTCATCTATCTGCAAGGTGATAATGGTTCCGGTAAATCAACCTTAATGAAGCTCCTCGCGGGGTTAATTAAACCAAGTCAAGGCCAGATAACTAGCCAAGGATTTGCTCCTCAAGCATGGTGGAGATCGGCATCAATGCTGGGTAAAGCGGTCTATTTGCATCAACATCCTTATCTCTTTGAAGGCTCAGTAAGATACAACTTAACCTACGCCTTAGATCAGCGGGCTTTAGCACCGGAACAACGAAAAAAGCGCATCCAACAAGCCATTCATATGGCTCAATTAACCGATTTACTCGATCATGATGCGAGTGATCTATCGGGTGGAGAGCGTCAACGTCTTGCTATTGCAAGAGCTTGGATAGCACAACCTAAACTATTAATGCTTGATGAACCTATTTCAAATATGGACAAGCACTCACAGCGTTTGGTCCTCGCAATGATTAATCAATTAAAACAAGACGGTACGGGACTGATAATCAGCAGTCATCAAACCTGTGGCCTGACCGCGTTGTGCCAACAACATTGGCATATAAAACAACGCACTATTCATACCAGTATTCATGTACCCCAATCAGACGATTTACATGATACCCACACTACGGAATTACATTATGGCACCTCAAATTGATGCGGTGATTTTAGCCGGCGGCATGGCTAGACGTATGGGAGGCAATGACAAAGGCTTAGTGGATCTCAATGGCCAAGCCATGATTTGTCATACTATTGATAAGCTAACGACTCAAGTTAACCAAATTCTGATTAACGCAAATAGAAACCAAGCTCAATATGAGCAATGGGGCTACACCGTCTTTAGCGACCAAGACAGTGGTTATTTAGGGCCTCTAGCCGGAATGGTCACCGCCTTAAAAAAGACTCAAGCCGATTATCTTCTTGTTGTCCCTTGTGACTGTCCTATGTTGCCGACTGACTTAGCCGCAAGGTTGTTGACGGCTTTAGAGCAACAGCAGGCTGACCTTGCTGTGGCCAGTGATGGAGAGTATGAACAACCCGTAGTATTACTATTAAAACCTCATCTAGTGACATCAATGCAGGCTTTCTTGGATGCGGGAGAGCGCAAAATTGATTTATGGTACAACCAACATAAAGTGGCAGTAGAAAGTTTTGCCGACCAACCCAATGCATTCGTTAACATCAATACACCAGAACAAAAACACCAGTTAGCAAAGCAAATTGCCAAGTAATTCAGTAGAGGTACTTCATGACAGCACTATTTACCAATCCATTGCCGATCCCCGTTTTAGGCTTCTGTGCATACAGTGGCACCGGCAAAACCACCTTACTGAAACAACTTATTCCGTTATTGAATCAACGCGGTATACGTTTAGCGGTTATCAAGCATGCACACCATAATTTTGATGTCGATATTCCCGGTAAAGACAGTTTCGAGATGCGTAAAGCTGGGGCAAGGCAAGTATTAGTGGCTTCTCATGTGCGCTGGGCGTTAATGACTGAAGATCTTGTCGATGACGATCCACAATTGCAACATTTACTCAGCCAAATTGATGCGGATAAAGTCGATATTGTCTTGGTAGAAGGGTTTAAAAAACTGGCGTTGCCTAAAATAGAATTGCACCGCGCGGCACACCATAAACCTTTGATTCATATTCATGATGACAATATCGTTGCTATCGCGTGCTGTGATGATACGACAGTGGATGATTCTTTAACTCGCTTAGACTTAAACAATGTTGCGCAAATTGCTGACTTTGTACAACATTACCAACAGGCATGGCAACCTACCGCGGTAAAATTACCAATCGATTTCACTGAAACACTGCAAACTGCAGCATCTGATGCGCAAAGTGGCCTTACGGTATCCCAAGGTATTGCTGAAGTATTAGCACAAATCACGCCGCTTGAACGCATCGAGTCGCTTAACCTGATTGATATCGACAATAGAGTATTGGCGCATGACATTATCTCTAGCGTGAATGTGCCGCAACAAACAAATTCAGCAATGGATGGTTATGCGTTCGCATTGAACGATCTAGCAACATCAGCAACGCTTAAGGTTGTCGGTGAAGTGCTCGCGGGTCATCATTACCCTGATATATTGCGCCCCGGTGAAGCGGTGCGCATTATGACTGGCGCGACCGTTCCTCAAGGAGCGGATACGATTCAGGCACGTGAATTGGTCTCGGAACACGATAGTATTATCACCATCCTTGAATCTGAACAGGTGGTAAAAGGTCAACATGTTCGTTTAGCCGGAGAAGATATCGCTAAAGGTGACGTTGCGTTAGCGGCAGGCTCACGTTTAAGTGCGGCAGAACTAGGTTTACTGGCCTCGCTTGGCTTTAACCAATTACCACTGTTTCAACGTCCGGTTGTCGCGGTATTCTCAACCGGTGATGAAGTCAGCCAACCAGGACAAGCACTCAAACCAAACTGTATCTATGACTCAAATCGCTACACGATAATATCGATGGCTAAAAAGCTCGGTTGTCAGGTTATCGATTTAGGTATTATTGAAGATAATGAACAAATACTCACCGCCACGTTGCGCAGTGCAGCGGAACAAGCCGATGTGGTGATTAGCTCTGGAGGCGTGTCAGTGGGCAATGCCGATTACATTAAAACGGCACTCGCCAATGTTGGCAACACCCAATTTTGGCGAATTAATATGCGTCCAGGCCGCCCACTCGCAGTAGGGAACATTGATCGAAGCTTGTTTTTCGGCTTACCGGGTAATCCCGTTGCCGTTATGGTGGCCTTTTTACAGTTTGTGCAACCTGCTATCCGTAAATTGGCAGGTGAGTCTCACTGGCAGCCACAATTTATTCCAGCGATAGCGCAGCATCCATTACGAAGTAAAACTGGCCGCACTGAGTTTTTACGCGGTATTTATACTATTGGGTCAGATGGCAAAATCCATGTCAGTACCACTGGCGCACAAGGCTCAGGAATGCTCAGTTCAATGGTCAGTGCCAATTGCCTTATTGTCATTGACGATGACACCGCCACCATACCTGCGGGTGAATCGGTGTTTATTCAGCCATTTGCTGATTTACTGTAAATGATAACGCTCACCGCGATAGTCGTTGTATTCATCACTACGGCTACCGCGAGGCTGGTAAGGGCAAGCTAAACCAAAAAATATCATCATTTTAAGCTAAAACCTTAACCTCTTTCGTACTATGTCCGAGAGGTTAATGCCTACGCGTAAATCGCCGCTTCAATTCACACCAAGTGACTGATGAGCCGATTGTTTTTTACTTAGCGAGTGATACACTCAAATTATAACTAACCTCAACTCAGGTTAAGAGATGGGATAAGTAAGCCAAAATCATAATATTTGGTCTATTTCATATCAAACTGGTGACTTTTTTTGTTAATAAGGCCCATTGATCCGTCAACAGCTAGCCTGTTGCAAGTCAATGCAACAATGTTAGCGGGACAAATAACTGTTTATATCCCGACCTGAGGTTAACCATCAAACATGCACCATGTCGCTTTGAGACAAACAAAATGAATCGAGTAAGGGTAATGTATGGCGCTATCTCGTAAAAGTTGGAACTACATCATCATGGGGGCCAGCATATTTATGATTGCGGTGTTGTCTTTTATCAATGACAAAACCGCCAATGTTCCCAATGATACAGTGCCTTTATTTGATCCCCAGCTCCACCTAAAACAATTACAACTTGATGGTATTTGGTTAAGCCAACAAGACGGCCTGTGGCAGTGTCATTCGCAGGTGCTCAATTGTCAGCAATGGGCACAGTCGTGGCAAAATATTAGTGTCTCTCCATTAACGGATCCGCCGGAACATAGCCTTAAAGAGCAAAAATTATCTATTGCTATCGATAATATGCAAACGGCACAGCTATGGCGCTACTTTCCAAATGAAGGCTTGTTGCAATCATCCAAACAGAATTGGTATCAAGTGCCACCGAGTTTGCGCGTCGAGTTACAACCTATTCTCGCGATTCCTTCTCAATCAAAATAATGAGTCATTATGCCCGAATTACCAGAAGTTGAAGTGACCCGACAAGGGATCAGTCCATACCTTATCGAACAAACGGTGAGTGAATTGATTGTGCGTAATGCCTCGCTACGTTGGCCTGTACCTGCCGTTGCGCAAAACATTGTTGGCCAACGCATTAATAATGTTCGCCGCCGCGCCAAATACTTATTAATTGATACCGATGCAGGCATGACCATAGTGCATTTAGGCATGTCAGGCAGTTTACGTATTTTGCCACGCAATACCCCAGTCGAAAAACATGACCATATTGATTTAGTACTCGAAAACGGCCGCATGTTGCGCTTTAATGACCCCCGCCGCTTTGGTGCATGGTTATGGTACGAATTGCCCGAAGAAGCTCACCCACTGCTATCAAAACTCGGCCCAGAACCACTGAGTCAGCACTTTACGCCAACACAATTGCAAGCGGCATTAAGCGCTAAGAAAAAAGCGATCAAACTGTGCTTAATGGATAACCACATCGTGGTGGGTGTGGGTAATATTTATGCTAACGAAGCGCTCTTTGCGGCAGGAATACACCCACAGGCAGCCGCTGGCAGTATTGATTTAGAACGGTTAACGATCCTAGTAAATGAAGTAAAGCAAATTTTGGCTCACGCTATTGAGCAAGGTGGGACAACCTTAAAAGATTTTACCAATGCCGATGGCAAGCCAGGTTATTTTGCCCAAAAGCTACATGTTTATGGTCGCGGTAGAGAAACCTGTACCGCCTGTGGCAATTTATTAACTGAGATAAAATTGGGCCAACGTACTACGGTATTTTGCGGTCTGTGCCAGCAACGATAGTCCCATAAGTAATACCATTTTGATTAGCAAATAAAAAAGGGAGCCATTGGCTCCCTTATATCATCAACCTCAACTCGGCTAATCAACAATAACGCTTAAAATTTATATTCGTAAGTCGAAAAAGCTGTGCCTTGAGTATCATCGTCTTGGACGTCAAATTCAGAATTAGCCACACTACCACCTAAGGTCAACATGCCATTAAACATCGGCAAACGATATGATAGCTCCAGCATCATGATATCTTCTTTTAAGGGTTGCGGCGCCCACACACCACCGCGATTAGCACCATCTTTATTCAGTTGAGCATAACGGAGTATCGAGGTAAAACCATGGCTATTATCGAACTGACCAATTAACCCTAATGCATAAACATTGGCATCACTGTCATAGGTACTGCCAAAAGCGCGGCCATAATATCGCGAGCCACTTTGATAAGTGGAGTGTTCATAAAAACAGTTAAACTGGTCTTTATCTTCACCGCAATACACCATGGTATCGGTGTACTCGACAAATAATTTATATTGTTGTTTGGCAATATTAAAGCGCGTGTCCGCACCGACCATTTTGCCGCAGTCAACAATTTGCCATGGATCGCCTTTTGAATCTTCACAGGTGCGTTCTAGATACAAGCCCACAGGCACATTAAACCATGTATCAGCATATCTAACATCGAAGCCCGCCATCTGATTGCCATAGTTTGAACAGCCTACTTCATCAACATTATCTGCTCGACAGTCTCGCTGACCAGTAATTGATTTAATGGCGGTATTAAAGCTACATTCTTGACCTTCACCACAAAACTGTGTGGTCCAAGATAAACCAATTTCTAACTGCTTAAATGGCTTAATGGCACCACGAAGATTCCATAATAGGGTATGCGGAGCATAACGATCTTCTTCGGTCACACTCACGCCACCGGTTAAGCTCCAATCGCCTATCCATGACAGCCAAGGTGTTTCAAATGCTTGTGAATTATTACGACTGACCATTAAAGACGGCATTGGCCGGGCATTGTTTGATTTATGAAGTGAGGAGTCAAATCCAGGTCCCCACCACTGGCCAACACTGCCGGCAGTCACAATCCAATTACCTAGCACCACCGCAATATAAGAATCATCTAAACGGATTTCTTCGTCGTCTGCAGGGTTATAATTAGCAGATGCTGAAATTTTATACGAAAATCGCTCACCAGTGTATTCATGTGAGCCTTGTAACTGGCCCTTTTCACGATAATCAGAGCCAAAATGCTGAAAACGCGCCGCATCTGTTGCCGCGGCCACTTTTATACTGGTGTTACCACGATTGCCAACGGCATTTTGGTAGTAAAAATTAACCCGAGCAAATGCATCCACCAAATCAGGCGTTAATAACGCCGGTTCAGCTTGAGCTAGATCAGCCCCTATACCAGACCACATCAATGGAAACGTATTAATTGGCGCACTAATCACTCCAGCATCCGCTAAAGCTTGAATATCTGCACGTAAATAGATGTCAGAGGTATCGACCCATGGTGCCGCTTGAGCACTGCTATAGGTCATCATAGCGCTTAACCCTATTGCAGCGACCACATTAGTTAACCGACTAAATCCTTGTATCATAATATTACATCGCCCTTATTATCAGCTTGATTTTGCGCTACTTTTTGCTTTAATGCAGCGGCGATCTGTGGATGAACAAATTGACTCACATCGCCGCCGTGTAATGCCACTTCTTTCACTAGCGTAGAAGAAATAAATGAATTTTCTTCCGCGGGTGTCAAAAATACACTTTCAAGATCAGGGCTTAAACGACGATTCATGTTTGCTAACTGAAACTCATATTCAAAATCGGATACTGCACGCAGTCCACGAATTAACACACTCGCTCGCTGTTCTTTGGCAAAATCAACCAACAACCCCGTAAAACCGACAACCTCAACATTGTCTAAATGTGCTGTCACCAAATTAACTTGGGCGACACGCTCTTGAAGAGAGAAGCGAGGTTGCTTAGAAGGATTTGATGCTATACCAATAATCACGTGCTTGAATAAGCGTGCTGCACGTTCGATTAAATCGGCATGACCATTGGTTACAGGGTCAAAGGTTCCTGGGTAAACCGCTCTTCTGTGCATAATATCGCCTTTACCTTACCGTTATAATCGCTAGTTTATCTACTTTCATCGCCAGGATAAATCACCATCACGTTCACGTATTGGCAAATGTCACATGACTAAATTACTGTCTTTTTGTTCTGGGAAGTGGTGGCAATTGTTTTTTATGCTTCGATAATTTCAGCTCGTATTTCACTTTTTGCCAAATACGCAGCAAATGGTGACGCTCAGCGTTATTGCGTTTCCCGTGGCGACTGATATCACTTTCGAAATCGGTACCGATCACAGGGAAAGGTCTGACAACAAAGCAACGCAAGTGTTTTTCGTACCAATACTGAATATCGATATCAACTGGGCGAGCAATAGGGTATGTCGTTGCCAATAATTTTTGTGCTCCGGCCAATGACACACACTGACCGCGAGTAGAAGCCGGCAACTTTAAGCACGTAGACAGACTAAAACGATCATCAAGCGCTATCGATTTTACAATGCCTTTCTGTTTACGCCCATGACACAGTTTGATGTAATCCCAGTCAGTAGAAAGATTATCAATATGCTGCATAACCGTCATTAATCCGGGATCTAAGACAGAATCATCCTCAAGAATTAATGCGTAATCTAACTGCTGTTCAACAATCATTTGCCAGCATTGGACATGGCTAAGATAACAGCCAATCTCACCCAAATTAAGCATTTTGTCGTACTTTTGGAGGTTTGTTTGCGGATCGTATACTTTAGCAATATCGACATCGCGTAACTCTTTACCGTATACGGCAGAAATACGCTGGTACTGGATACCTAACTGTTTGAGCTGTTCATCCATGAACGTAAACCGTTCAGTACTGCTATCTAAATTAATTAAAAAAACTTTAAATTTCATAATATTACTAACCCAAAAACAATTTTAATCTTGTTGAACTACTGATATTTAAGCCTAAAATATTCAGTAATAACAACAAACTGCTGAATAAAATGGTAGATGCTACAGTTAGGTTACTTTGCCTAGTGACATTTTATTTAATCCATTGAATAAATTGAAGAAAAACCTTTATCAAGTCAGTAGTTATTTTACGTCCTTTCACTCACGTGCATTTCACCATTATGACAGTGAGAGATTTGAGAGTATATCACTAATAATCGGGCTTTAGCTTGTTGTTAAAAAATTCCTAGCAACAACTTTATTAGCCAAAAATAGCACGCCAAAACGATAATAGTTAACCCTAGGGACAATTACTAATGCAAAACTATCAACAAACCGTCTTGAGTTGATATACTCTGTCAAAACCCTTACTCCAGTCATGATAATGGTTGAGTAAATCGTTAGTATTGACAATATAATGAGCCCCATCATCCGATGGAATTGAGTTAATTTTTACTTTTTAGATATTCTCATGAAAAAAATCTTAGTCATTAAGCACGATAAAATTGGTGATTTTGTACTGACATGGCCAGCACTTTACCTACTCAGGAAAGCGATGCCAGATGCAACAATTGATGTATTTGTCGCGCCGGTTGTTAAGTCTTTTGCACAAGCCTGTCCGTATGTAGATAACACCCTCATCGACTCACAAGATGATGCAAGTATTGCAGAGCACATTGCGCAGCAACATTACGATGCAGTAATAGTCCTTTTATCAGAATTTCGAATTTATAAAATCCTTAACAAAAGCAACATTCCTTATAAATTAGTTCCCAAACATAATTGGTATCAGTATTTATATCAGCATCGGGCAAGCAATGAATACTTAAACAGTGAAGGTTGCTGGCGAGGAGCGTGCATGCTAGTGGAGCACTTCTTAACTCACCACGGTTATGCCATCCCTGCACTGCCCAATAGATTTTGGGATATGAGTGCTCGTAAGCAATATTGGCAAGAATATTACCAAAAATTAGCCAATGAAAAGCTGATTTTTATTCATCCCGGTACTGGCGGGTCTTCTGGTTGCGTCCCGATAGAAAAGCTCGTTAAGTTGATCATAAATATTGATAGAATGACCCCGTCAGCATGCCACTTCGTTTTAACATTCAATGGCAGTGAACGGGAGCTTGCAGAAGAAATTCAAGCTCTACTGGCCAATACTTCAATCAACATATCGTTAGCTAAACCGCTTGATCGGTTGATTGATTTTTCCGAGTCATTGGTCGCAGCAGATATGTTTATTGCTGGCTCAACAGGGCCGCTACATATCGCGGGGTTACATAATGTGCCCACGGTTGGATTTTACGCAGGAAGACGCTCAACACCCCATATTAGATGGGGAACATTATCTGAACCCAGCAAGCGATTTGCTTATACGCCCCCAGTAGGAAAAAGAACCGGTCGTAATATGGCATTAATCAACTTTGATCAGGTATCGAATGACATAGCCGACTTTTTGAACAAACAATCTTAGATTGTCGCAGTGTGTTAAATTAAGCTCATCGCGAGCAACAATAATGGAAATACGAATATGATAGTTGTGACAGGCGCAGCCGGGTTTATTGGTAGTAATTTAGTAAAACAACTTAATGCCATGGGGCGTAATGACATTATTGCGGTAGACGACTTAACTGACGGTACGCAAATGTTTAATTTGGCCGATTGTGAAATCGCCGACTATCTCGATAAAGACGACTTCATCCAGCAAATCAAAGCCGGCGACTTTGATCATAAAATAGAGGTCATTTTCCATCAAGGTGCTTGCTCATCGACCACCGAGTGGGATGGCAAGTTTATGATGGCAAATAACTACGAGTATTCAAAAACGTTGTTGCATTATAGCCAAGCCAATGACTGTCAATTTATCTATGCATCTTCAGCCTCAGTCTATGGCGGCAGCGAGAAATTTATTGAACAGCGTGAATTTGAAAAGCCACTCAATGTTTATGCTTACTCTAAGTTCTTGTTTGATCAGTACGTGAGACAACAAGAACTGACCAGCCAAGTCGCTGGTTTACGTTATTTCAACGTCTATGGTCCCCGTGAACAACATAAAGGCGGTATGGCCAGTGTTGCCTTCCACTTTAACAACCAAATTAACGCCAACGGCATATGTCGCTTGTTTGAGGGTGTTGATGGATATGATAATGGTCAGCAACTGCGCGATTTTGTGTTTGTGGAAGATGTGGTAAAAGTTAATTTGTGGTTATGGCAGAATCCATCTGTGTCAGGGATTTATAATTGCGGTACCGGCCAAGCACAAAGCTTTAATGATGTAGCCAATGCCGTCATTGCGTATCATGGAAAAGGACACATTGAGTACATTCCTTTCCCTGACAAGCTTAAAGGTGCTTACCAAAGTTATACCCAAGCTGACTTAAACCAGTTAAGAGCGGCAGGTTACCAAGGCGAGTTTAAAACGGTTGAACAAGCTGTACCTGAATATTTAAACTGGCTTAAAACCCAGCACTTCATTGGCCAGTAAGTAATGGGTTAACCCTCGTACTGGTCGACAATAAAAAATGCTATGGTATTTTCATATCCATAGCATTTTTTTGTACATAAAAATGATTAACTTATTATCTAACTTCTTTAACCACTTCTATCAGCATGGTTGTTGAAATGGCTGGTGTCCTTGGTAAATAGATCACTTTACACAGATGAGATAGATGGTCAAAACGTCCCGCCCAATCATCACCCATAACTAAGAAATCAGCTTTATGCCGTTGAATATAATCAGCTTTCAACTCTAACGACTCTTCTAAGAAAACATTATCAACACACGCCAACGCAGCAACAATCCTCATTCGGTCTCTTTCATCACAAATTGGATTTCGGTGTTTTTTACTAAAATTGAGCGCATCAGATGACACTCCAACAGTCAATGTGCCACCTAATTCTTTCGCTCTTTCTAAAATATTTAAATGACCAATATGAAACATGTCAAAAGTACCGAATGTAATAACGTTCATCTAGATCCTTAGCTTAATAAATAGTCAGCAATTCGCTGGCTACAAAGGCCATCAACAACCCCCACTAGTTCTGCAGTATATTGCGTCCTTTGGGGGGCAAATAACTCTGGGTCTGCTATCTGCTGGTCAACAACTTGCTTTAATTGTTTATATGTTTTGGCATGGGCAGCAATGTCTGCGTAGCGGTATAAATCTTGATCAACACGATTTTTAAATCTAAATTTAAAAATCCCCCGATAAGACCACCGTAAGTGATAAAAATCACACCAAACAACAGGTTTATTTAATGCTGCAAACTCAAATAAAGCCGAAGAAGCATCACTTATTAATACGTCTGCTGAGACCATAAAAGGCAATAAATTGGCTTCTTCAGCTGGCGCTAAATAGACATTATCAAAACTTGCCCAATGAGTAAGCAGTGCTTTTTGTTTTTTATAATTTAATTTGCTCAACGAAAAATAATGCGGTTTGAGCAAAATATTATATTCAGAAAATTCAGCGGGCCAATTTTTAGCCATTGCCTCAATACTGCTTGGGTAAAATGTCGGCGCGTATAATAAGGTTTTTTTACGGGTATCTAACCCTAAAGAGGCTAAGTCTAAACCCGGTTCATCGCCTTGAATAATGGGATCTAACTTGGCATACCCCGTATCAATGAACACTTTTTCAGGAAACATATTCTGTAACCGCTTCAAACGGTATTGCCCTTCTACAAAGCGAACTTCAATATCGCCTTTTGAAACAGTATAATATACCGACTTTGGCCCGACACCATGCTGCATCAAGGCAGTCTGACTGATCCCTTTTAAGCGTGACGCTGAAGCAAATGCATTACCGAACACAATCCATTTGGGCTTGTTCAATAAATAAAATTCGAGCGCTTCAACTTCATCATTGACCCACACTACGTTTAGTTGGTGCTTGCTCACAAGCGATTCCAATACCGACTGCTGATCAACACTCTTGTAAATTACATAGGTAACTGAAACCGAACGCTTCTTCAGCTCAGCAGCAACAGGGAAATATTGTGGTAAATAATAGGGATGTAACACATCAAAACAAATCATCGCAAGTTAATTCCTATCAATCATTCCGCATCAGAGTTTACAAAGAGCACTAGTATAAATGATAACACACCTCAATCTACCTCTAATCCTCTTAACCAACTAATCAGATATTAAATGAAATCAATACTTCTGGTTCATTTTCTCAAGGTATTGATTCAAAAAGCGCTCTTTTCAAGGTATTATTTCAATTATAACTATCAACTAAGCTGTCTATTCATATGCCAATAGTTTCCACAAAGCAATTACAAACGTGTAAACGCTTACTGTTTATTTCGCCAGTTGCGCTAGGTGACTTTCTTTACTTAAAAACCTTTCTTATTGCTTTAAAAAAGCAATATGGTCATATAGAAATCGACATCTGGTTAGATGATATTCGTTGTAATAGTGATAGTTGGCGCTTATCTCGAAGTAAAATCTTACAACAATGGATGGATACTGAAGGCGTATTTAAGCTAACTTACGGCTGCACTGATTCAAAATCAGCCATGCAAAGCCATATTGAGCAGGCAAAGCTGCGTCAATATGACATCATATTCTGTCATTCAGTCAGTAAAAGTCGACAATATTCACACATCGCTCGCAGCATAAGCGACAGTGCTTTTATTGTGTCTAGTATCCCTAAAAGTGCTTCATTTGGATGGTTAAACAAACTGTTTTTTGGTCACTCAAACCATATTTTTATATTGAACGAAAACAGCCTTCCTAAGTCTCATCATATTACTGATAGATACAATATGATATTTAATCAGGTTTTGGGACTGAGCTTACCACCTGAGCAATTAATGCCTACCTTAAAGGTTCCTGAGGCCATTGAGCCCATTACTCAGTCGTGGTTAAACGGCAAATTTAGTGACCTAAAAAAGCAAGGGAAACTTATCTTTTTAAATCACTTATCGACTAATGATAAAAAAGACTGGAAATTATCGCAGTTATTTTCCCTGATTGAAAAAATATCAGCAATGGATCCGACTCAGCGTTTTATCATCAATGTTACTCAAGAAAACTTTGAATCGGTTAGTGTTGAAACCGAAAAATTTACCACTCTAACAAATACACAAGTGGCTGTTTTCACCGTAAACGAACATTTTTTTGAACTACCATCACTCATTGCACACGCTGATTTTGTGGTAACAGTCGATACGGCAATATTGCACTTTGCTTTTGCTGCTCAACGGCCTTTATTAGCGATGATGCGTGAGAAAAAGCCTTATTGGGCGCCACCGGAAAGTGAGGTGTCGCACGTAATGTATGCAACAGAAGGTAGAGGTTACATCGAAGACATCAGCGTTGATCGAGTATTCCAACAATATAAAGAAATGAACTCTCTCAGTTAAATACTTAACACCAAAATACATAAATCTAAGCAAGGTGAACGGATGAAGAAGGCTATTTTTACACTCGCTATTGGCGATAATCCAATGTATCGCGCTGCCATTTCAAGCTTTAAAGCTTATGGCCAAAGAATTGGGGCTGATGTCATCGTTTCAGATCAACTGCATTATAACATTCATGTAAGTAACCCTAAATTTGACTCTAGTCCGGCATGGTCTGAAAAACTATATATTGCTGAAATACTCAAACAATATGACCGAGTACTGTATCTAGATGCAGATATTATCGTGACGCCATGGGCTCGAGACGTATTTGAACTCTATCCAGATCTTGATACCGTTTATATGTTTAACGAAGGTTGTTATCGGGATCGTGGCGAGCAAGCGGTACAAATCAATACTATCTTAGGCGAAGTCGACTGGCCAAAAGAAGACGATAAGATCGTTTATTACAACTCTGGGATGTTTCTCGTCTCAAAAGAAACAGGCTTATTTGATAAAGCCAATATTGAAGAAATGCAGGCCATTTGCAACAAGGTTAAATTTTACGACCAAACCTATATTAACTATCTCATCAGAAGAGATAATATAAAAAGCATCGGTGTGGAAGCTAACTTTAATCGTATGCAGCTATTAGGTTACGATAATTATCAAAAATCTGATTTTATTCATTATTCTGGCAGAGGTTATCGTCAAGATATCCCGATGAGAGAATTAAAATACATCATAGATTACTGCGATATGTTTAACGATACGTTAACTAAAGCACAAATTATTGAGTATAAAAAACAAGCTTGGCATTGGTATATGCTTAAACAGCATCGAAAAACAAAGCTCCCCATACCACTGCTGAGTGCAATATTTGGTTTATTCCGTGGCAAATATAAATATTAAACCCGAATTCAGATAATGACAGCTCGCTTAAAGGCGAGCTTTTTACTGCTTAATGAATTTATCAAACTGAGTCTTAACCTCATCAACCACTATCAGTGCCATTAAATGCTCACCTTTAGCACGCGTGCCCCATTTCACTGGTGCATCAAATTGAATGGCTATCACTTGCGGGTAAACACTGACGGTGTATTGACGATAAAAATAGGGTCCTGTTCGTCCAGGATTAGAATGAGCATACAAACCAATAACAGGTGTGCCTTGAGTGACCGCCATATGCAATGGCCCGGTATCAGGTGCGAGCACTAGCTTGGCTTGTTTTAACACAGCAAGCAGCTGAGTTAGCGATGTCTTGCCTACTTGGTTATCCAATGGATGCTGGCTATGAGATTGGATAACATCGGCTAAGGTTTTTTCTAGTGCGCTTGGTCCGCCGCACAACATCACTCGATAACCTTGCTCAGCCGCATAATCGGCTACTGCAGCATAACGCTCTGGTAGCCAATTTCGATCGGCTTTACTGGCAGCAGCACAAATCACCAACACCTTATCATCGCCCACCAGCTGTTTAGCAAAATCAGTGTCTGCTTGGGGTACTGGAATGTTCCAACTAGGGGTTAAGTCTTTAACACCAATGGCGTTAGCAAAGCCCATAAACCCTTCTAATACATGGGGTGTGGCCAATGGCTCAACAGCGTGGTTGGTTACCAGCCACTGACCTTCTTTGGCTCTTGCCTTATCAAATCCGACACGCACTCGCGCCTTAATCATTAATGAAGCTATGGTTGCGCGCAGGGCAACTTGCATGTGCAGCAACACATCAAAGCGCTGACCGTGTAAATCACTGCGTAACTGCACATAGCTTCGCCAGCCCTTGGACTTATCAAAAATAACAAACTTAATGCCAGGTAAGTGCTTGAGTAATTGATATTCAACCTTACCAATAATCCAAGTAATGCTAAGGTCTGGATACTGTTTTTGAATCGCCTGCACCATTGCTACAGCGTGGCATACATCACCAATGGCAGATAAACGCAGTAAACATAATGAACGTATCGCACTAAAGTCAGCTTTCATTGATTATCCAATATGCTTAAGTGAAAAATAAGGCTGTTAAGGCAAGTGAGTGATCTTAAGGTATAATGTTATTTCGATCCACAATCTCACCAATGCTATTGATAATTAGATGCACATAAAAACCACTCAACTTGGCCATATTGCCTGGTGTGAAACCACTGCCCAGCACTTAGCACCACAAGACTTTGCCGTCGATGGTTGGCAGAAAAAAAATGCCGTTGTCGGTCAGTCTAAGGGCCGCTACACCACCTGGTTTGTCAAAACCGCTGATCTCGACTCACCGCAAACATGGGTGTTACGTCATTATTGGCGTGGTGGGATGATGGAAAAATTCAGCCGTGATGCCTATCTCTATACTGGCTTACAACGAACCCGCGCGGTGGCTGAATTGGCCATACTCGAAACCTTATATCAACAAGGGTTTGCGGTTCCACGCCCAATAGCAGCGAATGTTGAACGATTTGGATTATGGTATCGAGCCGATATTATTATTGAACATGTTGCTGGGGCAAACGATTTAGTGGCGCAGTTAAGTCATCACCCCATGACAGAGTCACTGTGGTATTTACTTGGTGAAACCATTGCCCAATTTCATCAGCGCGGGGTATATCACGCCGATCTCAATGCTAAAAACATCTTATTGGCTCACGGAAAATTTTATTTAATAGATTTTGATCGCGGTGAGTTACGTACACCGCAAGCTACGTGGCAACAAGCTAATCTGGACCGTTTGTTACGTTCTTTTAAAAAAGAGCTCGCCAAACTGACAACGCTGCATTTTAATCAGCAACATTGGCAGCAATTACTTACCGGTTACCAGAGCATCAACCCGATTTAAACCTAATCAGTGTGTAATCTTGTCATTGAAAATAGACCCTTACCAGGGTCCATTTCCAAATTAATCAACGCTTAAATGCTAAACGATGAGCTTATTGATTAGCGTAAATTGCTTCAATAACGCACCACGATTTTGTTCCACCACAGCGAGAGCCGCCGAGGATGCTGCGTGATACATCTGGCTATCGGTAAATTTATGTTGTAACCCTTGCGCTAATTCATCTGCAGAGGTAATGCAGGTTAATGCTCCGGCGTCAGCAAGCAATTGGGTGATTTGAGCAAAGTCCCAATGATTAGGGCCAACATAAACAGGTAATCCCATGGCCGCTGGTTCAAGCGGATTATGGCCACCGCTATTAATTAATGTGCCGCCAATAAACGCTTGATCTGCCGCACCATATAACATCACCAACTCACCCATGGTATCGCCCAGCAATACTTGAGTCTGGCTATTCACCTCATCATTCATACTGCGTCTGGCTAACGTCAATCCAGACTGGGTTACGGTAATAGCGGCTAAATTAAATTGTTCTGGGTGTCGTGGCGCCATAATCAATAATGCCTCAGGGAAAACAATTAATAGCTGCTTATGGGCAGTCAAAACCGCCTCAAACTCACCAGGATGAACACTCCCAGCAACCCAAATCGGTGAATTCAGCCGATCCCACTGGGCACGAAGCGTATTTGCTTGGTGTTTTTTTGTCGGGTCAATAGTGAGATCAAACTTTAAACTGCCACACACATGTATGCGTTGAATGTCCACGCCCAAATGTATAAACCGATCGGCTTCACGTTGAGTTTGTACGGTAATCAAGTTGAGTTTGTTTAACATAGGCACAGCTAAACGACGCTTATTCGCGTATTTATCGGCTGACTTTTGCGACAGTCGAGCATTGGCCAAAATCAATGTCACTTGTTGCCGGTGCGCAAAATGGACCAAGTTAGGCCACAGCTCGGTCTCCATAATAATGCACACTTTGGGTTGTAATTGGCGTAAAAAACCTTTGATGGCATAGGAAAAATCAAACGGTAAGTAACAATGCTGCACCTTATCACCAAAGGCTTTTTTCACTTCAGCCGATCCGGTAGGACTGGTTGTTGTAACGGTAAACGAATACTGAGAATGCGCAGCCATAAGCTGCTTAATTAACGGAATAGCCGCCAAAGTCTCTCCCATAGAGACACAGTGGATCAGCACATCGGTTTGAGTGACATTGGCAAAACCAAAGCGTTCAGACCAACGACTCCGATAGTCGACACTTTTTATCGCCCGAAATGCTAGATAGACAATCACCAGCGGAAAAAACAAATAGAGAAAGAAAGAATAAACAATACGGTTCATGTAAGATGAGTCATCGATTTTTGCTTGTCAGATAATCACAATGCTAACATACTCAGATCAAGACAGCTTAACGAATTATTTGAGCGACAATAAGCCAATAATGAATGTGGAAACCCCATGAAAACTCGCGATAAAATCATTTTTGCCAGCTTAGAACTGTTCAATGAACACGGTGAGCGCAGTATTACCACCAACCATATTGCCACACACTTAGGCATTAGCCCGGGCAATTTGTACTACCACTTCCGTAATAAGGAAGACATCATTAATTCAATTTTTAGCTTATATGAAAGTCATTTAGAGTCAGGCTTTAAGCTTTATGACGATGAGCCTATTACAATCGAATTATTAATGGGTTACTTTGATGCCATGTTCTATACCTTATGGGAATTTAGGTTTATGCATGCCAACTTGGCCGATATTTTAAGCCGTGATGATGCCCTCAAAAAACGCTATTTACACGCGCAACAACAAGTCCTAACTCGTTCAAGTGATGTGGTCCGCAAACTCAAAAAAGATGGTTTCCTTGATATCGAGGATAGTAAAGTTACCGCGCTTGCCGACACGTTGAAAATGATGGTCAGCTTCTGGATTAGCTACCAATTAACCCAATCCAGCACATCAACCATCACTAAAGCCACCTTATACGATGGCTTATTAAGAGTATTGATGATTTTTAAAGCTTACTCGACCCAAACTTCTGTCGCCACATTCTGCCGCTTAGAACAGCATTATTTAGACATCGCCAGCCAAGAGCGCCACAACGCAGCGCAATAGAATGCCGATATATTGGTTAATCAAGTATCAGTAACCGATCTTCTACTTTGCGAATAACCGACTACAATTGAGATCAGAATAGTTGTTATTGAGGTGTTCGCTACCCCCTATTTCCACCCAAGTCACTCACCATGTTAATGATTAGTTTTTTTAATGTGAATAAGTCGCTAGCCCTAAACTAATTCATCTTGGTCTGACGACTAAAAAAACACTGTAGAGCAGCAAAAATAAAGGTTAGAATGCCAATAACTCCAAAACACCCTGTCATTTATCGCAGTGTTTTACTGCGTGATTTGGATAAGCATAATAACCATATTTAGGAGAACACAGGTGGCATCTACCTCTTTTTACGACCGAATTAATCAGCAAATTGTCGATGTAAAAGCCGATGGCTTATACAAAAGTGAACGCATCATTGCTTCCGCGCAACAAACCGCCATTGAGGTTAACAGTGAAGAAGTGATTAACTTCTGCGCCAATAACTATTTAGGTTTAGCCAACCATCCTGAACTTATCAAAGCAGCAAAAGCTGGTTTAGACAGTCACGGATTTGGTATGGCGTCGGTACGATTCATCTGTGGCACTCAAGACATTCATAAGCAATTAGAAGCCAGCCTAAGTGAATTTTTAGGCATGGAAGACACCATTTTGTATTCGTCTTGCTTCGATGCTAACGCGGGTTTATTTGAAACTCTTTTAGATGCTGAGGATGCGATTATATCCGATGCACTTAACCATGCCTCAATCATTGATGGCGTGCGTTTATGTAAAGCTAAGCGTTTTCGTTATGCCAACAACGACATGAGCGACTTAGAAACCCAGCTTATTGCAGCCCAAGCAGCTGGAGCGCGGAATATTTTAATTGCCACTGACGGTGTATTCTCAATGGATGGCGTGATTGCTAACCTTCAAGGCGTATGTGACTTAGCCGATAAATACGGTGCATTGGTGATGGTCGATGACTCTCATGCCGTAGGCTTTATCGGTCAAGATGGCCGTGGAACCCATGAATATTGCAACGTAATGGATCGTGTCGACATTATTACCGGTACATTAGGCAAAGCATTAGGCGGCGCGTCGGGTGGATTTACGGCGGCGAAAAAAGAAGTGGTTGAATGGTTACGTCAACGCTCGCGCCCTTACTTGTTTTCAAACTCCTTAGCCCCTTCGATTGTTAGCGCCTCAATTCGCGTGCTTGAAATGCTAAAAACAGGTCAAGATCTACGTGAAGCCGTTTGGGAAAACAGTCGTTATTTCCGTGAACAAATGTCTGCAGCAGGTTTTACCTTAGGTGGTGCAGATCATGCCATTATTCCGGTAATGATTGGCGATGCTAAATTGGCTAGTGACTTTTCCAACCGTTTATTGCAAGAACATATTTACGTGGTCGGTTTCTCATTCCCTGTGGTACCCAAGGGCCAAGCGCGTATTCGTACTCAAATGTCAGCGGCGCACACTCGCGTTCAACTTGATCATGCTATTGCTGCCTTTACCCGTATTGGTAAAGAAATGGGCATTATCTAATCTAACCTAGATTCATCGAAGCATAGATTGATAACAGCATCTCGTAACAATAGCCCAGGCTAAAGATAGTTCCGATTAAAAATAGGTCATCAACATGAAAGCATTAAGTAAGTTAAAGCCTGAAGAAGGCATTTGGATGGTCGAAGCACCAAAACCAGAAATGGGTCACAATGACCTGTTAATTAAAATTCGTAAAACGGCTATCTGTGGTACTGACGTCCATATCTACAACTGGGATGAATGGTCACAAAAAACTATCCCTGTACCTATGATTGCCGGCCATGAATATGTCGGCGAAGTCGTCGATGTGGGCCAGGAAGTTCGTGGGTTCAGTATTGGTGACCGCGTATCTGGAGAAGGTCACATCACCTGTGGTCATTGCCGCAACTGTCGTGCTGGCCGTACTCACTTATGCCGTAACACTTCAGGTGTTGGGGTTAACCGTGATGGCGCATTTGCCGAATACTTAGTGCTGCCTGCTTTTAACGCCTTCAAGATCCCTGCTGATATTTCAGATGATTTAGCCGCTATATTCGATCCATTTGGTAACGCCGTCCATACCGCGTTATCGTTTGATTTAGTCGGCGAAGACGTATTGATTACCGGTGCAGGCCCTATTGGTATTATGGCTGCGGCAGTGTGTAAACACGTCGGCGCACGTCATGTGGTGATTACTGATGTGAACGAATACCGACTTGATCTTGCTAGAAAAATGGGTGCAACCCGCGCCGTCAACGTCGCCAACGAAAACCTTAACGATGTCATCAAAGAACTTGGCATGACAGAAGGCTTTGACGTGGGTTTAGAAATGTCAGGTGTGCCATCGGCATTCCACGCAATGTTAGACACCATGAACCACGGCGGTAAAATTGCCATGCTCGGTATTCCTGGCGGCGAGATGGCCATTGATTGGAGTAAAGTCATTTTTAAAGGCTTGCTCATCAAAGGCATTTATGGCCGTGAAATGTTTGAAACTTGGTACAAAATGGCCAGTTTAATCCAATCAGGTTTAGACTTGTCCCCTATCATCACTCATCATTTTAGTGTCGATGATTTCCAGCAAGGCTTTGATGCGATGCGCTCAGGTCAGTCTGGAAAGGTTATCTTGAGCTGGGATTAAACGTTAATATCTGAGTTACCCACACCAACAAGGGGTTGTATTTATACAACCCCTTGTTGCAAACTAAACCAAGTCCAATCGCTATTCGTATACTTTATAGGTTATGTCATGTCAGGTTTTAAACATTTGTCTATTAATGAGCTTATCCATATGTCCACGGAATCTAACGACGTACAAGTTGTTGATATTCGTGATGCGGCCAGTTTTGCCGCCGGTCATATTGAAGGTTCAACCCATTTAACTAATGAAAATTTAGCTCAATTCACTAGCAGTGCTGATATGGATAGACCTTTGGTCGTCGTTTGTTATCACGGCATGAGCAGCCAAAGTGCCGCTAACTACTTAAATGAGCAAGGTTTTGATGATGTTTACAGCCTAGATGGCGGTTTCAGTGCTTGGAGCTTAGCGAACTCATGATAGAAATTGGCCAACTCGCGAATGCACGTGCTGCACAAGCATTTATTGATTACCTCAAGGGGTTAAATATTCAATGTCATGCCGTGGCTCATGCTCAGGGTGTTAGCCTAGAGATTAATAACCCAGCTGATGAAAACCGAGCCCGCGCCGAGTTAATTGAGTTTGCTAAAAACCCATACGACAGTAAGTATTTACAGGCATCTTGGGATAACGGCGCTACCAATACTAAATTTGACTATGGCCCGGGAACAAAAGGCTTAATTCAACAGTTTATGAAAGGTGCTGGCCCGCTGACGTTAATCTGCTTTTTTGTTTGTGTTGCCATTTTCGCTGGCATGAACCTTGGTTTTGCCAATGCTATCTTTACTCAGTTATCTTTTTTCGGCGCCGTTGCGGACAGTGGTTTAAACCAAGTTTGGCGAGTGTTTACGCCAAGCCTAATGCACTTTTCTGCTATGCATATCATCTTTAATATACTGTGGTGGTGGTACTTAGGCGGTAAAATTGAAACCAATTTGGGTACTCGACCACTACTGTTTTTATTAGTTGCAGCGGGCACTTTGCCTAATATTGTGCAGTTTTACATGACAGGACCTAATTTTGGTGGGCTGTCTGGCGTCGTTTATGCTGTGGTGGGTTACACTTGGTTAATGGGTATTCGCAAACCCAGCTGTGGTATTAGCTTACCGCAATCTTATATGATTTTTATGCTCATTTGGTTAGTCTTGGGCTTTACTGATGTGCTTGGAATGCCAATTGCAAATGGTGCCCACATTGCGGGGCTCTGTGTCGGGTTAGCTCAGGCATTATTTGATAGCAGAAAATCACAACAAGCTAAAACCAGCTAATCACCACTAATAGCGCCACCTTAGGTGGCACTTTTTTTGACATTAATGGGCTCATATAAACCGTGCTTTTCAACGCCAATCGTTAAGCCATTTCGAGTACTTTATTGACCAGTTTCTCAATACCAATATGTGCCTCTAATATCGATGTCGCTAACATATACCCTGGCGTACTGACTATTTTATTCACTTCATCAACAACAATATCTTCAACTTGCACGTCTTTATGCTTACCGCCCATTTCATTGAATGCATGAGCCGTCTCTGAATCTGTGCCAATGGTGCCAACAGCTCCTTTGCCGTAAATGTTAGGGATCATCACAGGTGAAATACACACAAAACCAACAGGCTTGTGTGCCAAAGAAAACTCACGAATAAAGTTCTCTACAATAGGCTGAATATGACAATTACTGCCAGTAGTTGCAAAGTTGGATAAATTTTTAGCGGCACCAAAACCACCGGGAATAACCAAACCATCAAATTGACTGATCTCTAAGGTGCTGGCATTGAGTACTTCACCACGAGCAATTCGTGCAGACTCTACTAACACATTACGGGTTTCGTCTGTGTTGACCTCACCCGTTAGATGATTCACCACATGCATTTGAGTCATGTCCGGAGCAAAACATTGATATTGTGCTCCCGCTCGCGTTATCGCCAGCAAGGTTAATACGGCTTCATGAATCTCAGTTCCATCAAACACCCCACAGCCACTCAACAACACAGCAATTTTTTTCATGACATCCTCCTTCAACTTTTAAGTGATAATGTAAATATTACAACAAAAAAACAACAAAATGATTGATCTGATTAAAAATCGTGCTAACTTGGACCGTCGAATTTAGTAGATGAGCTTTTTGTAACCATAAAACATCACTAAATTCTATTGTGACTTAACTGACATCAATAAAAAAGTCCACAAATTAGTAATATTTATGAGAATTAATATTTAGCTCACAAAAATAAAAATAAACGCCTTAATTCAACTAGTTACAGATTTCATTTCAAGTCGTAGGAAAATCTATCCAGTAAGGTTGATTAATTCACTCACAGACTTATCCACAGGCTGTGAATCTTTGTCGCGCCTAATAGTTTGCTTTTCTCTATAAAATTACCCACAAAACCTCACTGGATACGCCACTGGTCAGACGTTACGGTCATTGAGCACTATCTTGGGTAAATAACTGACAATCTCACAAGCATCTTGAGGTGCTGTGGGTATAATGTCATCCTATTAGTCTCGCAAAATACTGAACACGAATATTAATTATGCCAACGATTCCCAATAATCCGCTCATCCTCGTTGATGGATCATCTTATCTTTATCGCGCTTATTATTCGCCGCCTCATTTAACCAATTCCAAAGGTGAAGCGACAGGCGCGGTTTATGGTGTCATTAATATGCTTCGCAGTTTATTAAGCCGCTACAGCCCAAGTCATATCGCGGTGGTGTTTGATGCCAAAGGCAAAACCTTCCGCAACGATATGTACGACGAATATAAAGCCCAGCGTCCACCGATGCCTGATGATCTGCGCACTCAAATAGAACCCTTGCACAAAATCATTCACGCGATGGGTTTACCACTGATCAGCATTTCGGGTGTCGAAGCCGACGATGTGATCGGTACCATTGCGCTTCAAGCGAGTAAAGAAGGCCGAGCGACGTTAATCAGTACCGGCGATAAAGATATGGCGCAACTCGTCAATGAGCATGTGACGTTAATCAATACCATGACAGACACCATTATGGGGCCCGAAGAGGTCAAGACGAAATACGGTGTTAACCCAGATAGAATAATCGACTTCTTAGCACTCATGGGCGACAAATCTGACAATATTCCGGGCTTACCTGGTGTCGGCGAAAAAACCGCTTTAGCCATGCTCATCGGAGCAGGCAGTGTTGCCCAGCTATTAGCCGATCCTCACAGTGTTGTCGACATGGGTTTTCGAGGCTCGAAAACCATGCCGGCTAAAATTATCGACAATGCCGATATGCTAAGGCTGTCTTACGAGCTAGCCACCATCAAAACAGATGTCAAACTCGAACAAGACTGGCATGAGCTCAATGTTAAACCACAAGATCGAGATGAACTGATTAAATGCTTTGGTGAAATGGAGTTCAAGCGTTGGTTAGCTGAAGTATTAGATAACAAGCAACCTCGCGGCACTGTTAGCGACGCTAGCGATGAAGAAATTGCCGTATCGCCAACCATTGAAGCTGAGTATGAAACGATTCTGACTATGGAAGCGCTCGATAAATGGATCGAACAGCTCAACAGCGCCGACCTTATTGCGATTGATACTGAAACCACTAGTCTCAATTACATGGAAGCAGAACTTGTCGGTTTATCATTTGCTACCGAAGCAGGTAAAGCGGCCTATTTACCGTTAGCTCATGATTACCTTGACGCGCCGCAGCAAATCGATAAAGCCAGTGCACTTGAAAAGCTGCGCCCAATTCTTGAAAGTGACACTCTCCAAAAAGTCGGTCAAAACCTAAAATATGATATGAGTATTTTAGCCAATGCAGGCATTACTCTCAAAGGTGTACGCTTTGATACCATGCTCGAATCCTATGTGTTTAATTCAGTCGCATCACGTCACGACATGGACGGTTTAGCATTAAAATATCTTGGTCATAAAAATATTAGTTTTGAAGAAGTCGCAGGTAAAGGCGCAAAAAAACTGACCTTTAACCAAGTTAATTTAGATATAGCAGGCCCTTATGCCGCCGAAGATGCTGATATTACCCTGCGTTTACATCAACATCTATGGCCAAGACTTGAAAAAGAACCTGAACTCGCCAGTGTATTTAATGAGTTAGAACTGCCATTAATTCAAGTATTGTCAGACGTCGAGCGCCAAGGTGTATTAATCGACTCAATGTTACTTAGCCAGCAAAGTGGTGAGTTGGCCAAAAAGCTTGATGAACTGGAAATTAAAGCCTACGAAATAGCAGAAGAGAAGTTTAATTTAGCTTCACCCAAGCAGCTGCAAACGCTCTTTTTTGAAAAACTAGGTTACCCAGTCAAAAAGAAAACGCCTAAGGGTGCACCATCAACAGCTGAAGAAGTGTTAGTTGAACTGGCACTAGACTACCCTTTACCTAAAATCATCCTTGAGCATCGCAGCCTAGCAAAACTAAAGAGCACCTATACCGATAAACTGCCGCTAATGGTTAACGCTATCACGGGTCGTGTTCATACCAGTTACCACCAAGCTAATGCTGCGACTGGCCGTTTGTCATCGAGTGAACCCAACTTACAGAATATTCCCATTCGCACCGAAGAAGGTCGCCGTATTCGTCAAGCCTTTATCGCTCCTGCGGGTCGTAAGATTTTAGCAGCCGATTATTCGCAAATTGAACTGCGGATCATGGCGCATTTATCCCAAGATGCAGGCTTATTAGCGGCTTTTGCTGCAAACAAAGATATCCACAAAGCCACTGCAGCTGAAGTGTTTGGAATACATTTTGAAGAAGTGACCACAGAACAACGTCGCCGCGCCAAAGCGGTTAACTTTGGCTTAATTTATGGTATGTCTGCATTTGGTTTAGGCAAACAACTGGATATTCCACGTAACGAAGCACAAACGTATATCGACACTTATTTTGCTCGCTACCCAGGTGTGCTTAAATACATGGAAGAAACGCGAGCCATCGCTGCTGAATTGGGTTATGTGTCAACATTATTCGGACGTCGTTTATACTTACCAGAAATCCGCGATCGAAACGCATTACGTCGTCAAGCTGCTGAACGCGCAGCGATTAATGCGCCCATGCAAGGTACTGCCGCAGATATCATCAAAAAAGCCATGATATCGATTCACCATTGGATCAATACCAGCACACAAGGTGAAATCACCTTAATCATGCAAGTGCACGATGAATTAGTGTTTGAGGTTGATGAGGCGCAAGCTGAAACGCTCAAAACAAAAGTGTGCGATTTAATGGCTCAAGCGGCGTCATTGGACGTGACCTTATTAGCTGAGGCAGGCATTGGCGACAACTGGGGTGAAGCCCACTAGTTATTGAGGGTCACTAGCTGGCTCGTATCAGCAAAGGCTGCTAGACCATTCAAACAGGTTTAACGATTATGCCACCTCACTGACGGTGGCATTTTTATGCTTCATTTTTTTAGAAAGTAATTTGTTAAAAAGTAATCCCTCCTAAAATAGACGATAAAGCCTCGATCATAAAAGACATATCCATCTGTTAGAAAGTGTTACCCCACCTTATTTGCTATCAGTTCAATCAGTGGATGGCGATGAACAAGCAATTGATGGACCTCAAATCAGAGTTCAAATCTGTCTAAAACCGGTGCTAAAATCCGACAAGTATTTGCGGACTACCGAAAAAACTCAATCTGTATAACATTCCAAGCCGTTATGGTTAACAAAACAGCAATGTTTTGGGTCTAAAATCACACTATTATATGTCTTTATGAAAAACAGTTTTTTATTTTCAGGTTAATAGGCTATTATAATTGTCGTAGGGTACAGAGGTTAAGATGTTCAATCTTTCAAACCTTTATTTCACTAGCAATAGTGACTAGCCAAATTCGGCGCCCCAGCAATTTAGGTTGCTGGGGCTTTTTTTGATTTTTTTTCGAGCTAAAAAATATTTAGAGCAAATACTTTAACTGTCGTTAGAGATCGGTTATTATATTGCTATTGAGCGTCATCAAATTGAGTTGATGGCACTTGAGTCTTGTTGAATTTAGCTTCTCCCCAAAAGAGCTAATTTATTTGTACCGATGGCCGTTTGGTTATCGGTTTTTTTTGCCTAAAAATCAAGAACCCTATACCAAAGACGAAAAAAAGCCGACATGTGTGTCGGCTCTTAGTGCTTGCTGGCAATCGATTAACCGCTCAATGGTTACTCGGGTTCTTGCTCAGCCTTCTCCTCAGCTAACCATTCAGGATGACACCAATCATTTAAAATGCTCAGCACCTTAGGTTTACCGGTGCCTTTCAATGACGACAAGGTCTCCACTTGCACCTTATCACCAAAATCCTTTAGGGCTGAACGCACCTCATTGATGGTTTTCATTTTGGTACTCTGGGTTAACTTATCAGACTTAGTTAACAAAGCTAATACCGGAATATTACTCAATACTGCCCATTCAATCATCTGCATATCAAGATCTTTCAATGGATGACGAATATCCATCAATACCACCAAACCACTTAAACAAGCACGTTTTTGTAAATACTCACCAAGCGCCTGTTGCCATTTATTTTTTAATGCTAAAGGGACTTGCGCAAAACCATAGCCCGGTAAATCGACCAAGCGACGATCATCATCCAACTGAAAAACGTTAATCAATTGGGTTCGACCTGGTGTTTTACTGGTTCGAGCTAAACCTTTTTGCTCCGTTAGTGCATTTAACGCACTGGACTTACCGGCATTAGAACGCCCAGCAAACGCAATCTCAACCCCGATATCCCCAGGAAGATACTGATCTAAATGCGCAATATCTGGCGCACTGATTAAAAACTTAGCCCTACGGAAATCGATACGAGATTCAGTCACTCTTCACTCCAATTAAATTACTTCTAGTAACGCGTTACCATAAATTTTTAACAATTGCTTACTTTTGCACATTTTCGTGTAAAATATTAGCTTGATCACATTATATACCCAAGCAATGCTGATGTGTGTGATGTAGTCATAAATGATTTTGCTCTAACCGAACAAAATAAACTGCATAAAAAGCACTTGGAAAATCATTTTACCACGCTTGCGGGTCTTCCTAGTAAGCTCAGGACAATAAATTAACTAGAAGTTGGAACGCCATGAAAAAGTTAGCTCTTGCGCTGTCTGTAGTCGCCGCTATGTCATCACCAGTTATGGCTGAAGGTAATGCTGAAGTAGGCAAAACTAAAGCAATCGTATGTTCTGCCTGTCACGGTGCTGACGGCAATAGCATGATTGATATGTATCCTAAATTAGCAGGCCAACACCCTGCCTATCTTGAAAAACAATTAACAGAGTTTCGATTAGCGGCCAAAACAGGTGGCGCAGAGGGTCGTATGAACCCCATTATGATCGGTTTTGCAATGGGACTCAGCGATGAAGACATTGCTGACATTTCAGCATTCTTTGCTAGCCAAGTACAAGTTGTTGCCGAGGTTGCCGATGTACCTACTGCAGGCGAGAAACTGTATAAAGGTGGTGATGCCGCCCGCGGTATTACCGCCTGTGTTGCTTGTCATGGACCTGAAGGTCAAGGCGCCGCTGCTGCAGGTTTCCCTGTGGTGGGTGGTCAACATGCTAACTATATCAACATTCAGCTAACACAATTCCGTGATGGGATCCGTCATAACGATTTAAATGGCATGATGCAAGATGTCGCGAAAAAGCTGTCTGATGCTGATATCGAAGCATTATCTAAATATATTTCAAGTATTAAGCATTAATACTACTGAATATTAGCTAATAAAAAATGGGCTTTCGAGCTCATTTTTTACCCCCTAAAGTTGACGTTGACGTAAACTTCATCGATTATTACTTGACAGTGTTCACACTTTTAGCGTTAAATACACCCCGTACCGAGATGAACCCATCTGTTTGTAACATAAAACTAATAACATCAAGCAGGTTTCGGACTGATACATTTAAGATATAAGAATAAAGTTAATTTATAATAATAATAATTTAAGACCGCTCACTAATAATAACAACATGAGTCGATATTTCATTTTGAAATACAGGTCGTAAAATTTGTAAGGAATAGACCGATTGGTCGACATGCTATTTAGCACTGCCTTACACAACAGAGTGACTGATAACCCAGAGCATTATTTGAAGGATTCAAATAATGGCATACAAAGCTTATTGCTGAGGATGCATCCACTGGAGGCTTTATCGCTCGAAGGTACAAAGTAACAAGGATGGTTAACTCTTGTCATTGAAGACAATTAGGATAATGATGCGTCATTGAAGACCATCTACGGAAACTGTAGTCAGGACGGCAACAGAATATAAAAAGTGTTATGGATGACCAATAACAACTAGAAACGGCATGGAAAGCAGAAGAAATAAAGATCTGACCGGGATAGTCACATAGCAAGTAAGGATACTTGGAATCAGAATAAAGTGCGTTAGGCACTCTTTTACGAGGTGGCAGTTATACTGCCACCTTTTTTTATGCCCAAAATAACCTCAATATTGACTTGATTTAAAATACTTACTTTTAATTAGCCGCATTCGCTATATAATCGTTTATTAAGTCAATACTTAGGCACTGCTGTATTTGATGAACGTATGTCCGCTTTGTAATCATGGTGCTCATTTTTTTGTTCAAGACAAAAAAAGAGCTTTCTACAGCTGCGAACGGTGTGGTTTAGTTTTTGCTAACCCAAAATCACATCTAATGCCTGATCTTGAACGTCAGCGTTACGGTCGTGCACAAACGTCATCGAAACAGAAACCATTATCGCAATTTATACTGCCACTGCTTGAGCAAATATCTCAGCAACAGACAGGTGTATTAACGGGCCTGAATTTTGGCCGCTTACTTGATGAACAAAGTAAGCAATCCATCGCAGACGCCGGTCATCTTGTTAATCAATACGACCCGTTTTTTGCTGCTGATCAGTCGGTACTGAAACAGCGCTATGATTTTGTATGCTGTTATCGAGTATTTGAGCACTTTCGTCACCCTCACCGAGAATGGATGTTGCTTAGTCAATTAATTAAACCCGGTGGCTGGTTAGCAATAAGTACCCCTTTATTGACCGATAAAGACCACTTTGCTAAATGGCATTACAAAAACAATCCAACTCATGTAAGCTTTTATCAGCACTCGACATTCGAATATTTAGCATTAAATAGTGATTTTGAGCTATTATTTGCATCGAAAGCTCTAGTTTTGATGCAAAAATCATCAAAATCTGATATAAAGCGCATCCTTATTTAGTGTCTTGCAGAAATTGCTCTGCAAGAACGTGTTTAGAAAACCTAACGAGAACATTATGGCTCGCAGCAAAAAAACTCGCAAAGGCGGCGAAAACGGCGCTAAGTTTGCCCCAAGAGAGAAAAAAGTCGATCGCAATGCGGTGGATGGTAAAAAATCTGAAACAGGCCGTAAATCAGGCAGCCGTCATAATGAAACTTTACTTAAACAAGCATCAGATAGCGCAACAGTTAAGAGTAAAGATGCACGCCATGGCAGTAAAAAGCCGGTAGCATTAACATTACCGACATCAATTACCAAGCCGTTAGTGGTTAAGCCTAAACAGCCTAAACTGAACGATGAGCAACAGTTATTGAAACTTGAAGAAGACCCAAGACTAAATCAATTGCTTGACCAACTTGAAGAAGGTCGCGATTTATCTGACACGGATCAAAAGTGGTTGAACAATCAATTAGACAAGATTGAGCAACTGATGTTAAGTTTAGGCCTTACTGAAGGTGATGATACGCCAACGGCCAGCCCTAAAAAGCAACTGAGCGACGATGAATTATTAAATCGTTTTGAATCAGGTGCTGATCTGCTCAAAGATTATCAACACAAAGATTAATCTGCTCGATGACAGTAATACCAAGCTATTTCTTGGTTTGATATAAAAAAACTGGCGCATCTTGCGCCAGTTTTGTATTCAGAAAAGGATAAATTGTGTCAACAACCGCCATCGTTATTGCTTTGCTCATTATTGTTGCCCTTGCAGCCTACGCAACACACTTACTGTTAACGCTTAAACGTCAAACACAAGCTAATCAGCAGGCATCATCAGAGCGTAAGGCTAAAGCTGACGAGCGTAGACAACAAATACTTACTGATATCCGCTACATAGCAGCGGCGATGTTAGAAGATCGCTGTGAACTGTCTGAAGGCGTTGTGCGCATAGGCAAATTATTTGATGTCTTATCACTGTCAGAACAAGTTGCGCCTGACTTCCCTAACCTATTTATCCATTATGACCTCATTAGAAACCATCCCATCATGGAAGCGCGTCAAGCCTTACCTAAACAACAACGAATGAAGTTTGATTTTGAGCGGATGAAATCAGAAGCAGAATTAGAACAAGTCATCCTAGAAGAAGCCAAATCCATTGCTAAGTTTGATAAACCGACCACTCACTAGCACTTTTCAACCGATTAGATCACCTCAACCCGGGATGATAAACCGTTATTGCAGCGCTATTGATCCTCTAACGGCGTCGCACTCACCATCGCCCAAGCTATTGACGTGTACATTTGCCTTGTTAGCAAACCAAACAGCAAGTTTGAAATAAAATACAGAACATATTCATACGCTTATCGATTAATCCTATCTACTATCCTCGGTTGAGCTTAAGCGTCAAATTAGCACGATGATAGGTTATGCTGAGATCACATAAGCTAACGGGGCACATCATGAAGGTATAACAAACCTATATTAGATGTGTTTATTGTCCGATTAATATCAACCCCTTAGATAATGCACAGTAACAACAAGAAGCTTAATAAAGCTCAATAATTGGGATCACATTATGTTTAGTTCACTTTGCTCTGGGTTACTCAAAATACTTGGTTGGAAATTAGATGGTCAACTTGATAAAACCAAACCCTGCGTCATCATTGTTGGCCCGCATACCAGTAATTGGGATTTCATTATTGGCATTATCGCCCGCAGCGCCTTAGGAACTAAAATACACTTTTTGGGTAAGCATCAGCTCTTTATTCCGCCTTGGGGATGGTTATTTCGCGCCATGGGTGGTAGCCCCGTTGATAGACGTAAATATAATAGCTTAGTCGATGGCGTGGTACTGTTATTCCAACAAGATCCACTTTATAAACTGGCCTTAGCACCAGAAGGTACACGCAGCCCAGTAACCCGTTGGAAAAGTGGCTTTTACCATATTGCAGCCAAAGCGGATGTTGATATTGTGCCAATCGGATTAGATTTCGGCCGCAAAGCGATTGTGATCGCCAAGCCCTTAAGACCGACAGGAGATATTGAACGAGAAATAAATCAGTTAATGGATTTCTATCGTTCAATCAAAGGATGTCATCCCAAAAAGATCCCCAATTATCAACAAAGCAGTGACGTTAAAAAATAACTACAATTCAATATAATCATCTGTGAGTGCTAAGAATAAAGAAAAATAACACGCTGCGGTGCGCTACAAGACACTTTCTAAACTCTCAGAAGCTAACACGTAGCTGCCAGTGCGACCTGAGGTCGTATGAAGCGCTGTTCACCGCGATAAGAGTGAACCATCTGTATCACCAGATGCCCCTAAGACTCTGAATAAAGCAGCGAGTCTGACAATGTAACGAAATTCGGTTTTATACCGAATGGGAACAAAATCGTGAGAGGACGTTCCTCCTGATAACCACAATCGGGTAAGTGCTAGGGTGTCAGTACGATGAACATAAGTGAATCCATATAAGGTGCGTTATACGTGAATCAGCGGAAGTGGTTAATACGCTGTGGCCAAAAAGGCACGAGAGTTGGAAAGAGATTGGGCAGTGCTCTTTCGTGATCAAATAACTCTCCGCACTAGAGTGGGCATCTAACCTGACGTTGCGCGACATACGGAACAGGGTAAGCCTGTATCACTCCCTTTGGGGAAAGTGACCTGTGAAGGCTACCGATAGTAATGCAGGTAAAGGAGGCTAGAAAAAGCGAATGCCGCATTGTAATAATGCGGATACTGATTTTATCTGGCGCGAAAGCGAGCTGACTTCTAGCTGGTCTCCCGTTGCAAGATGATTTGAAGAACTTTATTTAAGGATAAACGCAAATGATGGCTTCAAACGAAGTTAGTGCATCTCCTGACAATGCTCAATGGCAATCCATTAACTGGAGAGTGGTTAAGCAACATGTATTAAAGCTTCAAATGCGCATTGCAAAAGCAACCCGAGAAGGTAAACACGGCAAGGCGAAAGCGTTGCAGTGGATACTCACCCACTCTACATCAGCAAAATTGCTTGCTGTTAAAAGAGTTTCTCAAAATAAAGGCAGCAAAACACCAGGAATTGACGGCATCATTTGGAACAGTGATGCTCGTTGTATGACTGCGGTCAATCAACTGAGTCGAAAAGGCTATCATGCCAAACCGCTCAGGCGTATCTACATCCCCAAGAAAAACGGCAAACTCAGACCTTTAGGCATTCCCTGCATGATAGACAGAGCGCAGCAAGCGCTTCATCTTCTCGCTTTGGAGCCTATTTCGGAAACGGTAGCCGACCTTAATAGCTATGGCTTTCGACCTAATCGAAGCGCAGCAGATGCAATTGCACAGTGCTTCAAATGTTTATGTATGAAGCGCTCTAGCCAATGGGTTCTTGAGGGTGACATCAAAGCCTGTTTCGATAAGATTGGTCATCAATGGCTTATCGACAACATTCAATTAGATAAACGAATGCTGAAACAATGGCTTGGATGTGGTTATATTGATAAAGGATTGTTCTATAAAACAGCTGAAGGAACACCACAAGGTGGGATCATATCGCCTACGCTTATGTTGCTCACGCTGGCTGGGTTAGAACAGTTGGTTAAGTCTATTGCCCGTAAAACAGGGAATAGAGTCAACTTTATCGGATACGCAGACGATTTTGTCATCACAGGTTCTTCGCAAGAAGTCCTAGTTAATGAAATCAAGCCGCAACTCATTGGCTTTCTACAGGAAAGGGGCTTAACACTCTCTGATGAGAAAACACACATTACTCATATCAATGATGGTTTTGACTTTCTGGGATTCAATATCAGGAAGTACAACGGCAAACTGCTCATTAAACCGAGCAAGAGCAACGTTCTGTCATTTCTGAGCAACTTACGTGAATTCATCAGAAAACATCCAACAATACCCGTTAACGATTTAATCAAAATACTGAATCCGAAACTGAGGGGGTGGGCGAACTATTATCGCCATTGTGTTGCTAAGCAAGTTTTCGGTTATGTAGGCCATCAACTTTTCTGGTTGTTATGGCGTTGGGCAGTTAGGCGTCATCCGTCTAAAAGTAAAGACTGGGTGAGGCGTAAATATTATTTGGATGGTAAGGGACAGTGGCAATTTCATGGTTGGCAGAAAATAGCGAACATGGATTGTCGGTTTAACCTTGTCCAAATAGCTCAAACGCTAATACAAAGACATGTGAAAATCAGGAGTGCAGCGACACCTTACGACCCCGAATATGCAGCTTACTTAGGTACGCGCAAGCGGGCAAAGGAAGGTAGAAACTCATGGTTCGAACCCGTCTTGGCTGCGATATAGGGTGCTGGGTAACAGAACACGCCTTAGCGGAGGCTTGAGCCGTATGCAGTGAAAGTTGCACGTACGGTTCTTAGGAGGGCGGCACTTGGTAACAGGTGTCGCCTATCCGACCCTAAACGGGTAATATGGGTTGGTGTATGGATCCGCACTAAAGATAGCACCAACCGCGTCGACGCTTGTGATATAAACACAGGAGAACTACCCCAAAATGTTACCCCGGCTAAATCAAACCGACTTTGAGTACTATTAATTCCACCCAAAAAGTGAGTATCTGTGGCGCTAATAGTACTGCGCGTTATCATCATTTTGTTTAACGGTACACCTTTGCGGCTAGACTTGATTGTCACAATCGAGTCGCTGATAGTGAGCTCGTTTACATCAGCATCATCTACAAACACCAATTTACAGTCATCAATAATTAGCTGGTCATAGTGCCCCGAAAAATATTGTTGGCTATCTTGATAGCATTTGCCAATACGCTTACTTTGATTTTCAGAGCCTTGTTCGCGAGCTAAAGGCGTAGACGCAAGGCTGGTTAGCAGCATCTGATTAAAAATGCGCTGATGAGACTTCATCGGGACATGTCCGGCACCGTCAATAACCCGTAGTTGTGCCCTAGGTAATATATGCAGTAGTGCTTGAGCGGTTCGCAATGGTGCAACCTGATCATCCGCTCCCCAAATGAGCTGCGTAGCGGGCATCTGTTGGTAATTAAGCACAGAGAAGTTTTGTTCCATTAATGCTAATGCCGCATTGGTATTCGTTTGCTCGCCAATGGTCATATTACGAATAGACTCGTTGCGACTCAGCAACTGAGTGGGATCAAACCCTGTCCCTGTTTTCTCTAGTATTTTGTCAGCAAAATTATCAACCCGCGCCAATAGTCGGCGAAAACCTTGTGGTAATTCGCTATTGGCCATGTTCCTCTTAGAAATTTGCTTTAGATAGGCTGTACGGTCCAAAATTCCGGCAGCATCGACCAACACAAGTTGTTCAACGTTGCCAGGATATTGGCTAGCATAGTATAAACTGATCGCCGCCCCCATCGAGTGGCCCACTAAATGCACCTGAGTATCTGGATGGCGGTAACGACTTACAACCCAATCGATAACCTTGGCATATTCTTTTGGCGAGTAAGTAAATACAGCACCTTGTGATAAGCCAAAACCGGGTAAATCAATAGCAACAACATGGTACTGCTTTGCCAATGCAGGAATAACCGTTAACCAGTCTTTAGAGGCTAAATCGCCTAAACCATGAATAAGTACAACCGTGTCACTATGCTCAAACCCGGTTTGCAGCACAAACAGCGGCGCTTGGTGGCTGGGTACCATCACTCGTTCAAATTGATAGCCCGCAGGGTAATCGGCTAATTCTGCCGCGGTTAACGGTTCAACCATCAATGGTTTTTGGTTACCGATTGCACCAACTTGCTTACTGATGTCATTAAACCAACTGGCTGGCACGGGTATCGCCCACAAGAGCGACACCATTAATAGCAAGAGTAATAAAGGTGATTTAACCACCGCAGAAGTCCGCTCTCTGGCAGCTTATCACTCTTGTTCGGTGCATTGCTTTATGCTGCGAATATCGGTTCCTGTGGGAATTTGAAACGCGCGCAAACCAAACTCTGGTAACACGGCAAAAATGTGGTCAAAAATATCCGCTTGAATGGCTTCATAATAGGTCCAACGAATATCATTGGTAAAAATATACAACTCTATCGGCAAGCCTTCAGTCGTTGGGGCTAGCTGCCTAACCATCAATGTCATGTCTTTATGTACTTTTTCATGACGATGTAAATACTCTTGTAAGTACGCTCTGAATGTTCCGATATTGGTTAAATGACGGCCGTTCACCTTCATCTCGATATCACTCACATTGGCATTAGCGACACTAATTTCACTAAAGATTTGTGGCAAGTATTCTTTTAAGTAATTCACCTTGCCCAAGCGTAAACGCTCTTCATCCGTTAAAAATTGAATACTATTGACATCAATATTGATTGAACGCTTAATCCGTCGACCGCCAGACTCAGACATGCCGCGCCAGTTCTTAAATGCATCAGAGACCAATGCATAGGCTGGGATCATGGTGATCGTATTGTCCCAATTGCGTACTTTGACTGTCGTCAATGTCACGTCTTCAACTGCGCCATCTGCAGCGTATTTATCCATTTGGATCCAATCGCCTTTACTCACCATGCGATTAGCGGCAAGTTGAATCCCAGCAACAAAGCCTAAAATGGTGTCACGAAATACCAGCATAACAAGACCGGTTGCAACCCCTAAACCACTAAAGAAATAAACAGGCGACCGGTCGGCTAGTACCGCAAACACAACAATTAACCCAATGAAAAACAAGAATAACTTAGTCAGTTGAACAAAACTTTTTACCGGTAAACGGCGATTAACATGATTAACATCGGCAATTTCATCGATGGCATTTAATCCGCCATACACAGCTCGAATAATAAAAAACACTAACAAAGCGCTAAGTAAACGGTCAATAAACGCACTGACCAACTCGAGTTCAGTTAACACTATGGGGATCAATAAATCGAGGATTAAAATGGGCACTAAAATAGCGAGACGCTCAAACACCTTAAAACGCATGAAAATATCGTCCCAAGTCACCGAGGAACGACGGATCACAGCATTCACACCGTGAACCACAAATCGGTGAGTAATGAAATAACTTAAACCTGCCACAATCAAACAGGCAAAAATCAATATCAAGGTGGCGACGCCATCCGATGGTTGGCTATTAATACCTAACTGGGTTAACCAAGCCGCGATTTCAACTCGAACATCTATATTCACAAACAAATCCTTAGCAATCTTTTATCTTTACTCAATCAACAGACTTACATTAGCCCGCATAAAAACAATGAAGCTCTCGTAGGCTTATCACTATACTCATTATGCCCTGTGTTGATGTAGAACGTTAATGAAACATCAACACTATCAGCCAACATACCGAATATAAATGCAAGCCACTCTTTTCACTATTATTTTAAATTTTTGACTTATCTGAGTATCCCCATGCATGATTAAACAAAAATGATCTTTTTTCCATGGGAAAAAAAAGACAATAAAAAAGGACCTTGCAGTCCTTTTATCCAATTTATCATCAATATAGCATGCTGATAATATGTTACTTAGCCCAACTAAAAGCTCGGTAACATACCTTGTGGTAACAGCCTGTTGAAGCTCGCGCGACACAACAAGTTAACCGAGTTGTCGATATCGGGTGAAAAATAACGGTCTTTATCATAAAACGTCACGATTTCACGCAGTTCAGCTTTGGCCATTGCGACGGCCGCGCTCGGTTGCAACGGCGCTCTGAAGTCTAAGCCTTGTGCGGCAGCTAACAGCTCAATCGCCAACACGCCACGGGTATTTTCGCTCATGTAACGTAAGCGCCGTGCAGCAAACGTGGCCATCGACACATGATCTTCTTGGTTAGCCGATGTGGGCAAACTGTCTACCGATGCTGGGTGAGCGTAGGTTTTGTTTTCAGAAGCTAACGCCGCTGCGGTTACTTGAGCAATCATAAAACCTGAGTTGACGCCACCGTTATCCACTAAAAATGGCGGTAACTTAGAAAGGCTAGAATCAATCAATAACGCCATTCGGCGCTCCGAAATTGACCCCATTTCAGCAATCGCAATCGCAAGATTATCAGCCGCCATCGCCACGGGTTCAGCATGGAAATTACCACCCGAAAGAATATCGCCCGTATCTTGGAATACTAAGGGGTTGTCGGTAACCCCGTTGGCTTCAGCACCCAACACTTCTGCCGCTTGGCGGATTTGGGTTAAACACGCGCCTAACACCTGCGGCTGACAGCGCAGTGAATAAGGGTCTTGCACTTTTTCGCAATTGCTGTGACTTAGGCTAATTTCCGATTCGTTAGTGAGCAAATGACGGAAAATCGCCGCCGAATCAATTTGACCTTTTTGCCCCCGCGCAGCATGAATGCGCACATCAAACGGGCTGCGACTGCCCATCGCCGCTTCAACGCTCATAGCGCCAATCACCGAGCTGGCGGCAAATAAATCTTCGGCATTAAACAAGCCTTCAAGTGCAAGTGCGGTCGATGCTTGGGTACCGTTGAGTAAGGCTAAACCTTCTTTCGCCGCCAACTCCAATGGCTCAAGCCCAGCGATTTTAAGGCCTTGTGCTGCTGAAATAATCTGCCCTTGATAACTCATTTCGCCTTCACCTAGTAACGGCAAACACATGTGAGCGAGTGGCGCTAAGTCACCCGATGCACCGACTGAACCCTTTTCTGGTACACACGGATACACACCGGCATTCACTAGCTGAATGAGAAACTCAATCACCTCTAAACGAATGCCCGAAAAGCCGCGGCTTAATGAGTTAATTTTTAGCACCATCATTAAGCGCACAGTGGCATCTTGCATGTATTTACCAATACCCGCGGCATGGGATAATACAATAGAGCGTTGCAGTAATTGCAGATCTTCTGGGGCAATTTTAGTATTCGCCAATAAACCAAAACCAGTGTTAATACCGTAAACAGTGCGGCCTTCGCGCAATACTTGTTGGACGATTTCGGCACTTTGATTAATGTCTTTAATGGCTTCCTTAGCAAGGGTCAGCTTGACACTCTTACGGCTGATATCGCGGGTTTGTGCCAAGGTTAACGTCCCTGGTGTAAGTTCAAATGAATAAGTCGACATGGGTTACGCTCCTAACATCGGCAGGTCTAAGCCTTGCTCTTTGGCACAATTTTTTGCAATCTCATAGCCAGCGTCTGCATGACGCATTACCCCAGTAGCGGGGTCGTTCCACAATACTCGGCCTAATCTCACGGCAGCCTCATCAGTGCCATCGGCCACGATCACCACCCCAGAATGTTGACTAAAGCCCATGCCAACGCCGCCACCATGATGCAGCGATACCCAAGTAGCACCACTGGCCGTATTGAGTAAAGCGTTCATTAATGGCCAATCTGACACCGCATCTGAACCATCTAACATGGCTTCAGTTTCACGATTTGGACTGGCAACTGAGCCAGAATCTAAATGATCACGACCAATCACAATCGGTGCCGCTAACTCACCGTTTTTAACCATTTCATTAAAGGCTAACGCCAAACGAGCGCGATCTTTTAAGCCGACCCAGCAAATACGTGCAGGCAAACCTTGAAACGCAATACGCTCACGCGCCATATCTAACCAATTATGTAACTGCGGATTATCAGGGATCAGCTGTTTGACTTTGGCATCTGTTTTGTAGATATCTTCAGGATCGCCCGACAAGGCGACCCAACGGAATGGGCCTATGCCTTCACAAAATAACGGCCGCACATAGGCTGGCACAAATCCGGGGAAATCAAACGCATTCGCCACGCCTTCTTCAAAGGCCATTTGACGAATATTATTGCCATAATCCGTGGTTGCCGCGCCCGCTGCCTGCAATGCCAACATGGCTCTAACTTGAACCGCCATTGACTGTTTAGCGGCTTTCACCACTGCAGCCTCATCCGTTTTACGCATTTTAGCTGCGTATTCTAAGGTCCAGCCTTGGGGTAAATAGCCGTTTAAGGGATCGTGCGCCGAGGTTTGGTCGGTGACCACATCGGGGGTAATACCGCGAGTCACTAACTCAGTAAACACATCTGCGGCATTGCCGAGTAAGCCTACCGAAACAGGCTTGCCGCTTTGATTCGCTTCATCAATCATCGCTAAGGCTTGGTTTAATGAAGTGGCTTTTTTGTCGACATAACCGGTGCGTAAGCGAAAATCGATACGCGTTTCATCCACTTCACAGGTTAAGACTGAATAACCCGCCATGGTGCCAGCCAATGGTTGTGCGCCGCCCATGCCACCTAAGCCACCGGTTAAAATCCACTTACCGGCTGATGAACCATTAAAGTGCTGTTTAGCCATAGCCACAAAGGTTTCGTAAGTGCCTTGAACAATGCCTTGCGAACCAATATAAATCCACGAGCCCGCCGTCATTTGGCCGTACATCGCCAAGCCTTTTTTATCCAGTTCGTTAAAATGCTCCCAATTAGCCCAATGTGGTACTAGGTTTGAGTTAGCAATAATCACTCGCGGCGCATTAGTGTGGGTGGTAAACACCCCAACGGGTTTACCCGATTGCACCAACAAGGTTTCATCATCTTCAAGACGCTTTAGCACCTCAATAATTTTGTCATAACTTTGCCAATCGCGCGCGGCGCGACCAATACCACCGTACACCACTAAGTCTTCTGGGCGCTCGGCAACATCTGGGTGGAGGTTATTCATTAACATCCGCATTGCCGCTTCGGTTAACCAGCTTTTACACTGTAATTGAGTACCGTGCGGCGCAATTATGCGACGGCTTGGGTCATGTCGTTTATCCATATTATCCTCTTCAACCGACTATCTTAGGTTTGGTTTTTTTATTGGTCTTGTTGGTTTATGTCTTATTGTTATGACTGTCAGCTAAGGTTTAAAGTGATACTTATTCGTATCATCTCTTAACCAAAGCTGAGGTTAATTTAAACTTACTGCCCGGATGCACTAAGCGTGCAAAACTGACCACACCTTGGCGTGACCAGGTACGACGTAAAATTTGTAAACAAGGTTCAGTCGCCGCAATAGCCAAACGTTGCTGTAACAGCTCGTTAGCCATAATGGCTTCAACGGTATGCCGAGCTTCTGTCAGTGGCGCCACGGCCGATAAATATTCATGGGGAGTATGTATAATAAAGTCTTGTTGCAGGTAATCAGGCACAAGCTGTGGGTTAACAAAGCGCTCTTCAACTTGCAGTGGCAAGCCTTGTTCGCAATGCACTAACACCGAGTAAAATACTGGACTGCCAACCTCTAGCCCTAGGGCATTAGCCACAGCGGTCGTAGCATCGATTTGTTTCAATTCGAGCTGTTTGACACTGTATCCATGACCGCGGTCTTTTATCTCGTCGGCAATATTACGAATAGTCAGTAATGACGATTGCGATTTAAATCCTGCCACAAAAGTGCCTATGCCTTGGGTGCGCTCTAACACACCCGACTCCACCAGCTCAGTCAAGGCACGTCTTGCGGTCATGCGGCTGCAAAAAAATATCTCGGCCAATTGGTTTTCAGACGGCACGCGATCGTTCTCTTGCCATTCGCCCGTCTCAATACGCGACAAAATAAATTGTTTTATTTGGGCAAACTTTGCTTGGGCCATGTCAGCAGCTCTCGGTTTTGTAGACAATTATGTCATTGCTGTTTAAAAACACATCAGTCATCCTACCTTGTATATACAAGTTAAAACAAGTATTGTTTAGCGATTGGTTAATAACTCATTTTCAGAGGTTTTTATGTCGTGGGATCAGGTGTGGATTGATGTCAATATTGCAACCATGGACCCGAGTGTTCAACGGGCTTACGGTGCGATAACTCAAGCGGCTATCGCAGTAAAAGATAGCAAAATAGCCTGGGTTGGTCCGCGCAGTGAGCTACCTGAATTTGATGTACTGGCAACGCCGGTTTACCGAGGTAAAGGAGGCTGGATAACGCCCGGGCTTATCGATGCACACACCCACTTAGTGTTTGCCGGAAATCGCACCGATGAGTTTGAACAACGTTTACTAGGCGCAACTTATCAAGATATCGCCCGTGCTGGCGGCGGTATTATCTCGACCGTTAACGCATGTCGCGATGCAGACGATGTCGAACTGTTTGAACTGGGTCGACAACGCTTAAACGCCTTAGCCAGAGAAGGCGTCACCACGGTTGAAATTAAATCCGGCTACGGCTTAAACACCGAAACCGAGCTTAAGTTACTCCGCGTAGCACGAGAACTCGGCGAACATCACCACATTGATGTTTGCACCACGTTTTTAGGCGCTCATGCCATTCCACCTGAATATAAAGACCGTGCCAACGAGTATGTCGACTTAGTGATTAATGACATGCTCCCCGCGGTGATTGCTGAAAACCTTGCTGATGCTGTGGATGTATTTTGTGAAAATATCGCCTTTGACCTTGAGCAAACGGAGCGGATATTAATCGCAGCCAAACAAGCAGGATTACAGTTTAAACTGCATGCCGAGCAATTATCCAATATAGGCGGCAGTGCGTTAGCCGCTAAACTAGGGGCTAAGTCGGTTGATCATATTGAGTTTTTAGACGAAGCGGGGGTTAAAGCCATTAGCGAAAGCGGTACCTGCGCAACCTTGCTACCTGGGGCATTTTACTTTTTACGCGAAACCCAATTACCGCCAATTGATTTATTGCGTCAATACAAGGTGCCAATGGTGATTGCCAGCGATTTTAATCCTGGGTCATCGCCTATTTGCTCAACCTTATTAATGCTTAATATGGCCTGCACGCTATTCAAACTTACCCCTGAAGAAGCCTTACAAGGCGTAACCATTAATGCCGCTAAAGCCTTAGGCCTCGAAGCAAAAGTCGGTCACCTTGCCATAGGTATGCAAGCTGATTTTTGTTTATGGGACATTACCACCCCAGCACAACTAGCTTATGCTTATGGAGTTACCCCTTGTAAAACCGTAGTGAAAAAGGGTCAAGTGGTTGCCTTACCCAATTAAGTCATAGTACTCAATTTGTATCATTAAACTCACCCGCCACTAAAGCCAAAACACTTTGTTTATTTTATCGTCACGAGTGCTAATACGTTATCACTCGTGACCTTGTTATTGGCGTCATCTCGAAATACGGAACGAATATTATTAGTAAACGTGACAATAAAACCGTGATTTTAAGGTCAGTTTCATTTAGGCTGACTATATTAATGAACAATCGTTCAACTTGTTAATGTCAGTATCACTGACAACAACAGTGAGATGAAGACTCGATAAATTCTTTTCAACCAACATTACATTGTCAGAGGTTTTATGAAAATCCGTATTTTATTATCGCTTGCCACTGCTTTTTTTATGCTTAATACCAGTAGCGCTTTTGCTAAAGATCCAGCAAATACTGCGGTGCAACCCCCATTAACTAAGCCTAAAGTGATTATTTTTGATGTTAATGAAACCTTGTTAGATCTTGAAAATATGCGCGCCTCTGTGGGTAAAGCACTTAATGGCCGTGAAGATTTACTGCCATTATGGTTCTCAACCATGCTGCACCATTCTTTGGTTGTTTCAGCGACAGGTGATTACCAAACGTTTGGCAGTATTGGCGTTGCGTCACTGCAAATGGTCGCCGAAATCAACGGCATTGCCATCACACCAGAACAAGCTAAAACTGCGATACTAACGCCACTGCGTTCATTACCTGCTCATCCAGATGTTGCCGAAGGCTTAGCTAAATTGAAGGCCCAAGGCTACAAACTAGTGACCTTAACTAACTCCTCATTAGAAGGCGTAACCTTACAGCTTAAAAACGCTCATTTAAGCCAGTATTTTGATGCCAACTTAAGCATAGAATCTGTTGGGGTATTTAAGCCGTATTTAAAAACTTACCAATGGGCCATTAAAGATTTAGGCGTTAATGCAGATGAAGCGTTAATGGTTGCTGCACACGGCTGGGATATTGCCGGTGCAGATAAAGCCGGCTTACAAACCGCCTTTATTCGTCGCCAAGGTAAAGTGTTGTTCCCGCTAGCAGCACAACCAGATTACAAGGTACTGGATGTTATTGAACTCGCCAGCATATTGGCTAAATTTAACTAAATATTTCGGTCTAAATATAAGTCTCAGTCTAAATAAAAGTCGAAAAAAACATCGCCCAGCATTTTGCTGGGCGATTGATAAAACCAGCATCTATCTCCAACAGCATTAACGCGGCGCATCAAAATCAGCTTAAATCCTATTCTTGCTTAGTGACAGCTCTTGCCATTAACTATTATTTAACATTTAATAAGTGCTGAATAAATAGTCGCATGAAAAGGGATAATAAGATGAAAAAAGGGTATTTAGCGCTATCGGTTGCATTAGGTTTTGCAGGGTTAAGCGCCAGCAGCATGGCACAGACAACCTTGGTGCATCACGTTAATGGCTACACACTGGTTAATGGAAAATTACAGACCTTTAATGCGATTCAATTTACCGATGATAAAATTGATCGACTATTTACCTTAAACCAAACCTTACCGACAGCGACAGATATCACCTCAATTGATGGCCAAGGTAAAACCTTACTCCCAGGCTTAATCGATGCCCACGGTCATGTGCTGGGTTACGGATTGAGTTTATTAACCGCCGATTTAACCAATACCAGTAGCGAGCAAGATGCCGTTGCACGCGCACAAGCATTCAACAGCAAAAATCCAACCGATGGCTGGTTAATGGGCCGCGGCTGGAACCAAGAATTATGGGATAGTAAGCAGTTTCCGAATAAAGAAAGCCTAGATAAAGCCTTTAGCGCTAATCCAGTGTCATTTGGCAGAGTCGATGGTCATGCTATTTGGGTTAACAGCAAGGCGTTAGCACTCGCGGGCATTTCGTCAACCACAGTGGCACCAGAAGGCGGTGAAATTGTTAAAGACGACCAAGGTAATCCTACTGGTGTGCTTATCGATAATGCGATGAGCTTAGTGTTTAACGTCATCCCTGAACTTAACCCGCAACAACTTGAATCGACTTTAATCCTAGCGATGGACAGTTTGGCGTCATATGGACTCACCAGCGTTCACGACGCTGGGATCAGCATTAACAACATCAACGCCTATCAGCAATTAGCCGCAAAAAAGGCCATGAGCTTGCGCGTCAATGGCATGTTGTCGGTAGAAGCCCCCCGCTTTGATAGCATATTAAAACAAGGTTTTATCACCACGGCTGACGACATGTTTAAAGTCGATAGCGTAAAAATCTCTGCCGACGGCGCGCTTGGCAGCCGCGGCGCCGCATTGATAAAAGAATACTCAGATCAGCCAGGCCATAACGGTCTACTGCTTTATTCAGACGAGCAATTAGGTAAACTTATTTTACAGTCGATGAAAGCCGGATTTCAGGTCAACACCCACGCCATTGGCGACAACGCCAACCAAGTGGTACTCGATAAATACCAAACCGCCATTGCAGCAACAGACTCAAAAGCATTGCGTCACCGCATTGAACACGCACAAGTTCTCGATTTAGCCGATATACCGCGTTTTTCTAAACTTGGGGTGATTGCCTCTATTCAAGCAACCCATGCCACCAGCGATAAGAACATGGCTGAAAACCGCTTAGGCAAAGCCCGCCTAGCCGGAGCTTATGCGTGGCGCAAACTGTTAAACGCCAACGCCGTCATCGCCAATGGTTCCGACTTCCCCATCGAATCTCCCAATCCATTTTTCGGTTTGCATGCCTCCGTAACTCGCCAAGATCATATAAACAAACCACTGGGCGGCTGGCTCGCCACTGAAAAACTCTCACGCATTGAAGCATTCAAAAGCTTCACCATCGACGCCGCCTACGCAGGCCATCAAGAGAAGCTCTTAGGCACATTAGAACCCGGCAAAAAAGCAGACTTTATTTTGGTCGAAGATGATTACTTTGCAATAAACCCACAAAAAATCTGGCAAAACAAAGTCATCGCCACCTGGGTTGATGGACGCAAAGTGTTTGCAAAAGAGTAAACAATGTTGAGCATGGCTTATTGGTAAGCAAGATAAGTGCAATGAGTCTTGAACACCTTATTAGCCCGTGTGCCAAAGTGACACCCAGATTGATTTTTGAACAATTTAAGTTCACAATACTCATGTGACATTTTGGCACAACTGGAGATTACATTATGACGACGACTTTACCTCGCATCACCGCTAGAGTTGATGTCGACACCCAAGATTTACTGGCTAAGGCAGCAGCGATCGCTGGCATGTCGAGCATTAACTCATTTGTTCTGAGTGCGGCAATCGAAAAAGCCAAACAAGTGATAGAACGTGAACAAACGCTAAAACTTAATCAAACAGATGCAATCTTGCTTATGGAAGCGCTAGACAGTCCTGCAACACCAAACTCAAAACTCAACGAGGCTGCTGAACGTTACGAAAGCAAAACCCAATCATGAATACGGTACTGCTTGATAAAGCTAAACACGATAGAAACCGATTTAACTGTGGTATTGAAGCGCTTAATAACTACCTGAAAGTCATGGCGAGTCAGCAAGCCAAGAAAGACAACAGCAGAACTTTCGTTTTAGAAGATGATAACGATAACTCGCATATCATCGGCTTTTATACATTAACAATGACGACGATTGACTTGAAGGCTTTGCCGAATAAGCTACACAACAAGTATCAATCATCCACCTCTGGCGGCCTTATAGCCCGCTTAGCAATTGATGAGCGCTATAAAGGCCAAGGCTTTGGCGAGTGGTTACTTATTGATGCACTCCGAAAACTGTTAGCAGCGAGTGATAGCGTAGCATTCCCAGTGGTCATTGTTGACGCCAAAGTTGACGCAAAAGATGGCGCAAAACACTTCTATGAACGCTATGGATTTCAGGCCTTTCAAGACGCAGAAAACAAACTGTTCATCATAATTGCAGATGTAAGAGCAAGCTTAAACTAGTTAACCACAAGCCTTTGACATACTCACCGTAATTCGTCGAACTTACTTGGTATTGGTTTAGCTTAATTTGAATCGTCACTTCATTGTCACTAATTGCCTGCCGCAGGCTACGTGCAGATGATTAAGCGAGACGCCGCAAGCACATCCATGTGGGCTTAGCCAAAACATCCATGTTTTGGATACTCGCTGACTCATCTGCACCTGTGATTCTACTCTCTTCGATTTAACTTCATGGTTGTCTAACGGCAAGACGAAGCTCACCTTTTGACTAGCAGGAGGCTCATATATGTTAAATGGCTTGCCTGCGCACCCTTGCAATCTCATCCTTATTGCTTAGTTGTCTAATAAGAAATTCTGCCCATCGACGTGAATATAAGTAACCGTCAAAACCTTCAGAATAAGCTGCATATTCTCCTTTGAAGGTGATTACCATTTCACGAGGTCTCGCATTATAATACTTCCAACATTTAGTATGTAACGTAGGATTAAAGTCTTTTATTTTCTCTTTAACGATAGTAACAACTTTGCCTGGTTTTAACTTAAATGGAGACTCTATACCTTTAATAAAAGCTACGCCTCGCTCATAGTTTTCCATTTCATTATCATTGAGTTTATTAACGTTAATAAACTCAATAGCTAAGTCAGCTGATTTTGCATGATTTCCGAGCTTGGGGACTAAAAAAGCCCTTATTCTATATTTCTGGCTTTCCAATACGTCATCAGATAAATCGTTTTTATATGTTTCCATGTACTCACGCACAACACGGTAATTTTCGGTTTGAAATTGTTTTAAAGCATCGAGTTGAGCTTGTTCTGAAGTTCGGGTTAATTGCATAGCAATCGCTAACCTAGCCATTAATGCATGACTATCACCAAACTCTTCAACTAGAAGATTCTCAAAATTATTAAGTGCAGATTGGCATTCACCGCTAGTTGCGAGATCAACTGCTGGTAAACTTCTATGTTCAATCTTATTTCTGAGTCCAATAAGAAAATTTAAATTTTTGGTTTCAGGGTTATCCTCGCCACGCCAATATTCGTTACAGCAACGATACAACTCCCATGCTTTTTCTTCACCATCAATTATTATTGGATTTCCTTCTTCATCAAGATGAAAATAATTTTGTTCTTTTTTCTCAAAAATAGCATGAAACAAAGCTGTGTAAGCAATGACGATATTAACTATAAAGCCATATGTTTTAAATTCCGTATAAGGATTGTTGTACGTCGATACAGCCAGTAAAGCGAACTCTCTAGCTTTGTGAAGCAAAATACTTTTTGGCGAAAGGTTGTTTGGATCTTGCAAATTTTGTGAATGTATAAGACTAAATTCAGCCTTGCTTAAATAGATGAGCCCCGTAGAAGTATATTGGCTACCGTCTCTTTGAACGAATTGGTGCCATCTTTTAGTTGGATATGTTTGACAACTACTTATTGCCCAGCCTGATGCCTCTGCCAATTCAGTCATTGTGAAAGCTTCTCCAGCTTTCTCCTTAGCGAGCATAAACTCAAATGCTAGCTCTACTCTTTGATTCCGATTCAACGCAATACTCCATGAGTTATTTTAAAGCTGATTAATTAATTTCATCCTACATTTGCTATCTCTTTGGTGTAAAGTAATTAAATCTATTCACGTTGCCTTTACATGTAGACTGCTTAAGACAACCGACAAAATAATGCGTGAGCAGACTTAAACCATCAGGATTCAATCACATTGAGGGCGTTGAAGAAAATGACGTGAGCTGGCCATGGACGGCCAGCTAGCTTTCGAGGGGAAGGGACGCCCCATCGGAAGCGTTAGCATTTTCGAATAAGGCCGAAGCAGGATTCAAATGAAGTTAAAAGCTGGATCAATTTCCGTCGCGACCTTTTCGCTGTTTGAAAATGTTGCCGGAACGGCAGGGGTGATCCAAGAGGGGATTGCTGTTGATCCCCTTTTGGCCAGTGCAGGGTGGAACCTTGCGATCTTAATTCAAACGAAGTTTGAAAAAGCTGGTGTGGGCGAAGCGCCACGACCTTAGTGGCCGCAGGCCATAAAAATAAGAATAAGAATATAGCTGAGATAGCAGCAAAAATTGACCATGTCATCACAACCTAAGTGGTGACATAGCCAGAAAAAATGCTGAATAAACGAATTAAGCTTGAGAAATCTGCTGGTAAAGCTTGTCTTTGAGTACTGTTCGGTCAAGCTTGGCTTGATGCATAAAGTCATCGCTTGTTGGAGAGTTTCGTAACTCCAGCTTACGAATTTCAGTATCTAATTTATGATACTGCTTCGCATCTTCTACAAACTCAGTATCACTCGCGGTTAACAATAAAATCTTATTTTGATACTCAGGAAAATCAACTAATAGCGCATGGCTTTCACCTAACATACCTCTCTCCTTTTCATGTCAATGTCTAGTTAAGTTAGACCATATTTAAACGTCATCGTCAAATTTACCCCCACATCTTTCAATAAAATGGACATAAAAACTGCAACAACGTAACCGTTATAACTGTTAGGATGTCGTCATATTCCTACTTGAATGCCGCGATTAACTTAATGAGTAATCAATGAAAAAATTTTTCCATGTCTTAATCATAAGCCTGCTAGCCACCGCTTGCTCCGACTCTACCACCGCGGACAATAACTCAAACGCTGCAAGCTCCCAAACAGATAGCTCAGCCACCAAGCTCAGTCTTAAGCAGCAAGTAAAATCGATCACTAAAGACTATTTCCTACTAAGGCCCGAAATTGCCACCTACTATGGCGTGAGTGATGCCAGTATCGATGCCAATGTCATGTCTAAACTCACCGACTACAGCCCTAGAGGTGAAACCCATCGCCGCCAAGGCCTTAAAGCAATACTAGGCCAGCTCAACGATATTGATGCAGCAAGCTTAAGTTCATCCGATAAAATTAGCTTAAACGCAATAATCTCGGAAGTAAAAGGTGCATTATTACCCGCTCAAATTGTTAATTATGGCAATGTCCTGGGCGAGTATGGGGTGTGGTTTCTACCCTATGCGGTTAACCACTTGTCGGGTTTGCAAATTGAGTTCCCCGGCTATATGGAAGACAAGTTTGCGGTGACCAATACGGCCGAAGCCAATGCCTATTTAACTCGTTTGAACATTTACCCTGCGGCTATGGGCACTCTGGTTGACAAACTCAACCACGACGTTGCCATGGGCGTCATTCCACCGGACTTTGTTATTGATAATACTCTACGCGGCTTAAGATCACAGATCAGTGGCCCAGCAAACATGCATCCTTTAGTCACCAGCTTTAACGCTAAACTTAACGCCGCCAAAATGGCAGATAGCGCTGCTTTGGTAAGCTCTGCCGCCGAATTAGTCGATACCAAATACTATGCCGCCACCCGTCAACTTATTATGGCATTAGAAGCCGTGCGCCCAAAAGCGACCCATGACGCCGGAATAGGTCGTTTACCCCAAGGCGCTAAACTGTATAAGGCACTTATTCAGCATTTAGGTAACTCAAACAGAACCGCCGATGATATTCATCAACTAGGGTTAACTGAAGTGGCGCGGATCAGCACTGAAATGGACGGATTACTTAAAGAAGTCGGTTATGTTGACGGCTCCGTGGGTGAGCGCATGCAAGTGCTACTCAACGACCCGCAGTACCTTTATCCCAACACGCCTGAAGGTAAACAAAAGCTGATGGCAGATATTGATGCTGACCTGGCCTTAGTTAACGCAAAATTACCAGACTGGTTTGGCCTATTACCCAATCAAGATGTGGCTATTGCAGCCGTACCAGCCAGCCGCGCAGCCTCTACTAGCGGCGCGTTCTACGATGCCCCCTCACAAGACGGTTCGCGCAAAGGCACCTTCTGGATCAGCTTGTATGACACCGCATCACTTCCCTCTTATTCATTGCAAACCTTGACCTACCACGAAACCAATCCAGGTCATCATTTACAAACCATAATTGGCTTATCTGATGAACTCCCCCTGATGAGCACAGTCTTTTACTCTAATGCCGCTGGTGAAGGTTGGGCCTTATACGCCGAGCGTTTAGCTGCCGAAATGGGCATTTACGCTAATGACCCTATCGATAACATTGGTCGCCTCCAATCTGAACTGCATCGTGCAGTTCGGTTAGTGGTTGATACTGGTATGCATGCCAAAGGTTGGAGCCGCGAGCAAGCCATTGATTATGCTATTGCTACCGAAGGCATTCATTTGTCTGAAGCCACTGGCGAGATTGAACGTTACGCCGTCTGGCCAGGCCAAGCACTAGGCTATAAGTTGGGAGAATTAAAGATTCTCGAACTCCGCAAAAAAGCCAAACAAGTGTTAGGAGACAAGTTTGATATTAAAGTGTTCCACGATCGTCTACTTGAAAATGGCGCTTTGCCACTTGATTTAATGGAGCAAAAAATCAATCAGTGGTTAGCCAGCGAAACTGCTGCGTAATCAACCTAAGCTCGAAGTAGTAATCTCAGCTCAGAATAATATTATTTAAGCAGGTTAGACAGTAAAGCCACAGGACGAATACTCGTGCTGTGGCTTTATTGTCATTTATCTTTTTTCTAGTTTGGTTTAGTTTGGTTTAGCTTGGTTTTGACACGCTTAGTTTGAAATGCTTAATTTTGAAACGCTGCTAATTGCTTAGTGTATTTATTTTGATAGAACGGATGGTCGGTACTCGCTAACGCTTGTTGTTCAGCTTCGATAGCCTCACTCATTTCACCTGTGGCGGCATAAACACTGGCTAACTCATGGTAGGCCGAATGCGCTTTAGGGTAGGCTTTCAGCGTATCTTGATAAACCCCGATCGCTTGCTCTGGCGCTGCTTCAACTAAGCTATTACCTAAGGCTAACAACGAATCAATTGCTGGCAAATCAAAGCCATAAACCTCATCAGATAAGCGTTTATAATAGGCTAGAATTGCTTGAGCCCCCTGTCGCGATACCTCTGAATCAGCCGCCAAAACAGTGTGAACATCATTAAATATCATCTCTATGCCCAACGCCGTCGCCAAGATAGGTTGAGTCATATAATAGCTGCCGTCAAAACGCTTTATTTGATAGTTCAATTTACTGTTGGCATTGGTTTGAATCATATCTTCCAGCTTAGCAAACGAATCAAGCTGCCTTTGCTCAAAGTCGCTATCACTGGTGCTAACAAATAGAAATCTTGGTTTGCCTTGCATATTTTTGAGCTTTTTAGGCGCATCATTTAGCACATAAGCAAAGTCTGAAGATAACACTGGGCTGGCAGCAATATAGGCATTAAATAAGCTAGGACGATTAATTAAGCTGTATAGCACTAAACCTGCATTACCAGTAAAGCCGTTAAAAATACGAAAGCCATTGGTGCGATAGCGTTTATCAATTGCGGGCAGTAAATCTTGCTCAAAAAAGTCCAGTAGTCCTTGATCGCCTTGTCGCTCAATGGCACGCTGTTTTAACTTCCCCAAGCCTTGGTGGCCGTCGGGCGCGGTAACAATAATGGTTTCTAACCACGGCCAGCCACCATTATGGCTCATCCAGTCGTGCATGCCCGCTAAATACAAATGGCTACGTGGATGTAAGTCAAATAACACCACGTAACGCTTATCGGTTTGCTTGGTATAACTGTTTGGTAAGGTCACCAAAAAATCGGCTTGCTGGCTAAATAATGCGGACTTCACACTTAGTATTTCAGTAGTCTGCAGTGGCAATATTTCTGTGGAAGACACTACACCTATGTGAAAAAAACTTAATAATAACGTGCATATAGACAGGCTTTGAGCCCATAATCTCGACCATTTTAAATAACGTTTTATCCCTATTGTAAGCATGGTTTCTTCCTTGTGAAACGTGACAGTTAAGTTATCCCTGAAGCTACCAGACCACATCACTCAAGGCAATTTAGCATTACCTAAACCCAGCTCACATCTTGTACTAATAGTCAGCTAACAAGAATGTTATATCATCAATAGCACTAGCCTTAATCGCCAATAAAGCATAGGATCATCATTAAGTTAATTAATTGTTTTGGAGTAACAAATCTTATGAGTATTAGAGCTATCATCGTTGATACCGCCGGTACCACTACCGATCTTAACTTTATTCAGGATGTGTTATTTCCTTACTCAAGAAAGGGTATGGCTGATTTTCTTGAGCAAAATCAACATAACGTATTAGTTGATTATTGCATTAGCGATGTTAAAGATATCGCCCTAGAACCAGATGCATCACTCGAACGAGTTATCGAGATTTTACAACAATGGATTGACGAAGACCGTAAAGTTACGCCACTGAAAACCCTGCAAGGACTCATCTGGAAACAGGGTTATAACCGCGTTGAGTTTACCGGTCATATTTATCCAGACTTTATTGACAGCATTGAACGGATTAAAGATAAAGGCATTCGTATATATAGCTTTTCATCTGCCTCAGCTGAAGCGCAAAAACTGCTTTTTAGCCATACTAACTCAGGTGATTTAACCCATTATTTCAATGGCCATTTTGATACCCGTACAGGTAATAAATTAGACAAACAAGCCTACTGCAATATTTGCAATACGATTAGCTTGAAGCCAAAACAGATCTTATTTGTATCTGATGTAGCAGAAGAACTCAAAGCCGCAGAAGCTGCAGGCATGATCACGTGCCAAATGATCCGTTTTGCCGACCAACGTCAAGCAAAGTGCAAAAAAATCAGTAGCTTTAGTGAATTATCCTTCGATTAATGCTTTTTCATTAGCGATAAAAAAACGACCTTTTTAGGTCGTTTTTTTTATTCACCTCGTCTGCTAAAGAGGAAAAGCAGGAGAAATGCATTTTTTTACTTCAAAATGATAGCCATACTCTGCCTTTATATCAGGTGTTATCTCGAGGATTTCGTAATCATTCAGCTCGACCACATGCGACTGAGGTAACTTTTTACAACGCGATTTAACATTAGCTTCCAACTGAAACGCAAACAACGCAATCGCTTTACGTACGCCGGTAAAGTACTGGCTACGTAAATGATTATAAGGCTGCTTGGCTATCTCATCTATTGCAGCTAATTCTTGTTCGTGAACTATCTCATCAGCCGTCATGACCATTGGAGATTCATCGGCTTCTTTCTCAACGGACGGGGCTTTCACTATGGTAAAGACATCGTCATCGAATTCGGTTTCTGCTTCGACTAACGTCACCATTTGCGGATCGTCTAAGGCCTTTTCAAACTGACCATACAAATCCATCAGCATGGCTAAGTGGTACAACAACACCGCTGCTAGAATAACCCGCACCCAAAAGGTACAGCGATGAAAATGCAGATGGTTAATTAACCGAAAGTTTTTTACCCCCAATGGACGCAGCAAAAAAGAAACGGTGAACATTAATGGGAAAATCAACTGTAACATTAGCAACACAATGCAGCTCATTACCACGCTCCATGCGGGTAAATAGAGCAAAATGGCAAAGTTATGGGTGTAATTAAAATTGCTGGCGGCCACGCCCACCACATCATTGACGACTGAACTTGAGCTAGCCAAGGCAAAGTTGGCCACGATGGCGTAAAACAATAACAACACCGCTTTGCCCGCCAAACTGTGCCACATACGTTCAAACAAATGCCAGAATTCAATCGACATGGCTATCACACTGATCATTGCGACCCACACCACCGAATCGGTGGTAAACAATAATACTATCGCCACAAAATATAGCTTTTGCGGCAAACTCAGTTGATTTTGTAAAACGGCAATGCGTGCCGATAACACCGCTTCACATGACGATAGCCATGAACGTGACTGAGTTAAAAAAGCCAGCTTTTGCAAAGTTAAATCCTCATAAGTGTAATGACCTGTATGTCGGTATTATCTGCTTAAATTGACTCTTGTTGATCACCTGTATGGCTGATAGATTAACGCTGCTCATTTAAACAAGCGTTTAATTTATAATCCATAACAGAGAACCGCCATGAATGACTTTTTAGCACAACACTCTATTAGCACTGATATTCAAGTAGCATGGGGTGACATGGATGCACTGCAACACGTTAATAACTCGGTGTATTTTAAGTACTTTGAAACAGCTCGTCTCGATTTTTTTAATCAAATCAACCTACTTGGCGATCTTAAATCCACTGGTGTTGGCCCAGTACTTAGTGAAACCAATGCCCGCTTTAAGCGCCCAGTGACCTTTCCTGACTCAATCGTTGTCGGAGTCAAGATAAGTGATATTCATAAAGAGCGCTTTGTCATGCATTACACCGTGTTCAGCAAGGCACAACAAGCCGTTACTACCATCGGCTGGGCTAAAGTGGTTATGTTTAACTTTAAAACTGGCAAAAAATCTGAGTTAACCCCAGAATTACTTCAAGCCCTAAAACAACATGAATAGCGATATGAAGATCAATATGAACAACAGCACATACAACTCCTGCCCGAGCAACATCGTTTTGTGGTCGTCACCCAAGGTGTTGAAGCCATGCTTGAATATCACCTAGATGATCAAAATATCGATTTTTACCGTGCCTTGGTACCGCTAACATTACGCCGCCAAGGTATTGCCGAAAAATCAGTTCGCACTGGGCTGGCATGGGCTAAAACAGAAGGTCTTAACATCAGTACCCGCTGTAGTTATGTGGTCAATTTTTTGCGCTGACACCTTAAACTACACCGGTTAATGCTGCCAATTGCTGACGCACATGTTCAGCAAGCGGCTGACTTTTTTCTGTTTGGTAATTGTAGTGCACCATGGTCGTAGTTGCTTCGGCAGTTTTTTTACCCTGCTGCCAGCAGCTTTGCAATACATCAAAGCTGCTATTACCTAAACGGCTAATGTGGGTTTTTATCGTCACTTCCTCGCCGTAATAAGTGGGCGCACTAAAAGCAATGGTAAAGCCGGCAATAATCATATTCCACGTAGTTAAATCTTGGCCTGGATGAACGATTTCAAAAATCGGCTCGCGCGCGGCTTCAAACCACACCGGGATCACTGTGTTGTTAATATGCCCTAATGCGTCGGTTTCACAAAAACGCGGTTTCAAAATCATGCTAAATTGGGTATCTGCCACAAAAATTCCTTTATTATTATGTTGAGTCCATTGACGTTTTGCTCGATGAACAAACGCCATTAACTCATTCTAACGACACATCTCACTCGAGGTCATTAAAAAAGTCTTTATTGCGAAGGAATTATGGGGGGTATGTTAGGGGAGAAAACAGTAATCATCTTAAAAAATTAAATAAAATTATTTTATCGGTTGGGTATCGTGCCCATCTATAATGGCCAAAATCAACTAAACAGGCACAAATGTCATCAAATCTCGGCTTAAAATATTGTCACTCTAAAGCCAAACAATTAGAACTTATTTCCATGTTTAGCTCTTTCTGCAGCGATTTCAGCACGAACCTCCTTAATGTCTTCTAAGGCATCAAACTGATACTCTACAAAACTTTGATAGTATTTACTCTGTAACAAGTAGAGTGACATGAGCAAAAAAACAACGGCTAACAGATATGCATAAATAAATGTTACCTTTTCTACGATTAAAAACACTGTTGGCAAAAATATAATAAATAAAATACAGAAATACCATTGTAAGACTTTTACGGCGAAGAAAGATCCTCTCACAACTGCAAAGTTCACACCGCTGAAAATAATGGTAGTAGTGAATAAATACATCAACACATGCTCTATTTTTATCTCGAAATAAAAATCAAAAATGAGCAGATTTAACAGTGCGATGGAAAGTATCATGGATAGTGTCGCAGCTAAAAAAGCCGCTATGGACTTCATAGGTGGAAATAATCCGACAATATCGTCATCACTTTTCTTTTTAGTTTGTCTTTTCATCAATCAGCTAGCTCTTCATATATCCCAATAGCCATTGTTCCAATTGTTCCATTGAATAGGCTACCAGAAATGCTCATTGAAGCTCCAACGGCATCCATTAAATGTAAACGAAATGCATGGGTAATTTGTTTACCTGTATATTTTTTTATGTTGCCTTTTCGAGCCATAGATTTTATTAATTTACCTGAAGCACCAGGTAAATTAAGACGGGTAATTTCACGATTTAATCTCTTTTTTTCAGCACGGGATAACCCTTTTAAGATTTCATAGGTATTCTTACTTGTACCCAACTGCATCATTTTTATTGCTTTTATTGTACCTAAAGCAGCAGCCCCAGCACCTGCAAGTGATACTAAATCCACAGCTGAAGTGGCATTTTGATACCATTCTTGTGAGTCTAAATTATCATTTTTTTCAGGATTTTCATACGCATTATATGATCGCATCGCACCATTAATACATTGAACAAGACCAGCAGTTGCGCCTGCTCCAGCTAAATACGTTATCGCACTACTTGTCCCGCCGGTTAATGGAATAGCAGCCATACTACCAATTACAACCATCCACCCAAGCGCAGCAGTCCCACAACTCCAAGCAGCATTTCCCAATTCACCAACCAAGTTCAATTCACGGATATTACCCTGGCTACCTTTTAAATGGGAGGCAAACTCGGCCTGACTCATTAATTGAGGAGGCTCCCTTAGCACAATTTTAATAGGATTTAGTTGGCAAACAGGTTCGAATTTTCTTAATTCAATAATGTTATATTTGCTATCAATATAAACGATTCCTGCACCCGCAAGCCCCGGTATAGCATCAATTTTTTTGAACAGCGTTTTTGTATCGATATTAGCTAGCACTTTTTGGCTAAATTGATTGTCATAAAACGACTGAGTGTTAGATCTAAAAACAGGCTTTCCATTTACCGTGATAATTTCCATAGTTCCCTCTACGTTGCCTAATTTTAAAATAGGGTATTGTACCGCTACTGGAAATACAGGCAATTATCACTAAGTATTACTAAAAAGGACGCTAATGCGTCCTTTAGTATAAAGATTGATGGTTAATTACTTCCCATACATGGCATTAATTTCATTATGGTATTTACTGTAGATCATTTTACGGCGCAGCTTTAATGTGGGGGTGATTAAGCCGGCTTCCATTGAAAAGGCTTCATGTAATAGGGTGAATTTTTTAATTTTTTCAAAACCGGCCAATTCATGTTGTAACTCTTTTAAGCGCTGCTCAAAATGAGCGACCACTTGTGAATGACGCAACAAATCAATCGGATTTTCAACATAAATACCTTGGGCATGGGCCCAAGATTCTAGGGCGGAAAAGGCTGGCACAATAAGCGCTGACACGTAATTACGCGCATCGGCAATAATGGCCACCTGCTCAATAAACGGGCAACACCCCACTTTACCTTCAACCCGCTGTGGGGCAATGTATTTGCCGTTAGAAGTTTTCATCAGTTCTTTAATGCGATCGGTCATAAACAGATTACCCTGCTCATCAATGCGGCCAGCATCGCCGGTTTTTAACCAGCCGTCTTCAAAGGCTTCAGCAGTATCTTCGGGGCGATTGTAATAACCGCGCATTACCGTGTCGCCACGCACTAGAATTTCATCGTCTTTGCCTAGCTTTATTTCCATGCCATCTAGTGGTTGACCGTTCGATCCCGGCACGCGATTGTCTAAGGTGTTACAGGTTACCGTGGCACTGGTTTCTGTCATGCCATAACCACATAACACTGGCACACTAATGCTGTGAAAAAAGTCGCCGACATTAACGTCTAACGCCGCGCCGCCCACTGGCATAAACTTCAAACGGCCACCCAACACTTGCTGCAGTTTGCGGTAAACCAGCTTGTTGGCCAGTTTCCACTGGGCACTTAACCATAAACTACCTGACGCTCGACCTTGGCTGACTTCAAATTGGCGTTTGCCTACTTTAATCGCCCAAGCAAATAGCGCTTGTCGAGCTTTAGGGGCTTGGCCCACTTTATCGTGCACTGCACTGTATATTTTTTCTAAAAATCGCGGCACCACACATAAGGTATGTGGTTTAACCGCAACAAGGGCTTCTTTAATGCGGTTAGTATCATTTAAATACACATTGTGACCGCCACGACACAGTACGTACATGGTCCAACCACGTTCAAATACATGGCTTAACGGTAAAAAAGCTAATGACACATCACCAGGGGTAAACGCTAATTTACTGTCATGTTGGTTGATCATTGAAGCAAAATTACGGTAGTCCAGCATCACACCTTTAGGATTACCCGTGGTGCCCGAGGTGTAGATCAGCGTGAATAAGTCATTTAAATCTGCCGCGTCGAGTCTGGCTGCTAACTCTTGTGCAATGCTTGGATTAAATTGGGTTGTAAGCAAGTGATCAAAATAAACATGATTATCGCTATTTAGGCTCACGTTCGCGTCAAACACCACAATATGCTTTACGCAGTCTGCTTGTGCGGCAACGGCACATGCCATGTCATATTGTTGTTGGTTACCGGCAAAAATTAATTTTGCTTGGGCATCATTAACAATGAATGCGGCTTGATCTATGGTGCTGGTTGGATACACAGGCACCACCACATTGCGGGCTTTAAGTGCACCAATATCAGCACACGTCCACTGTGGGCAGTTTTGAGCTAAAATCACCACTTTATCTTGCACTTGTAAACCAAACTTAATTAACAACTGTGCCACTGAGTCTGTGACAGTATTGAATGCATTCCAGGTCACAGTATGCCACGGCGCGGGCATATCAAAGCCTTCAAGCGCAATGTTATTAGTTAATAACTGGCTCTGCTGTTGCATGAGTCGTACGACATGGTATTGATCTAGTGACATATTACAGTGCCCTCTTAGCTTACAAGTGTTCCGCTTTTCTATTCTACCTTAAGCCACTAAAAATCATATGAGTTTTTGCTCTATTTTTGAGCTTGAAGTCACGTTCATACTAAAAATTGACAACTTATTAAGCTGTGGTGATGCCATTTTTCCACAATTTTCGCTTACCTCTGGCTAGGGCTCCAACACCTATGGCGAGCAATGGGATGTCGATAAACAATACCCTAACCGCTCTAGCAACGGGTTCGCCTTGGGTATCCACCAGCACACGTTGACCTTTTTTTGATCAAGGCAACATGGCTAGCAACGCGCGCTAAGTCTGAGGTGATACCCAATAAAAATATCACGGCAGCCCCGAATTAAGCACAAGATCAAATAAGTCGTTTATAAGCTGGCGTCTGGCAGCGGGGTCAAGACTCGGGATGGGCTCATCGAGTAATTATAAGTGGGGCGATACGCCATTGTCATAGTTAATGTCATAGTTAATGCCATAGTTAATGCCATTGATTGACACTGAGCAACAGACAATTTTTGCATCGTTTGAGTGACATCTAAATCAAAATAAAAATCAAAATATTTCAGTCAATCTTGTTCGAGTGTTCTATCCCAGTTAAGGTTGGAGTTTAGGTGTAGTTTTTACGTTTATCTATGATGAAACCTTCATAGCCAAAAGGCTGTTGCGGCAAATAATTAATGTGTTCTTTTGCTTATATTGACAGGGCTGTAGGTGTTTAATCGAGAGTTAAAATATCCTCGGTCTCAATACCAACAAGGCCTAAGACACAGCGCATAAAGGGTCGACTGACCGGCACCATTTTAACCGAATAATCTGACCACAGTGCAAGGGTGAAGTGTCATCGACAGATCAACCAACACAGTGTTACCGCGGTAGATTTGTCTTTGGTGGCAAAGAGTTTGCTCACATGATTAACAGTAAAACGGGCTGTTGTTCAAGTTCCATTGTCGACTTCCTTGAGGGTGTTGTTAACAAAATCGACTTAATTACCGCTGTTTTTATTCCAAAATTGTTCCAATAAAATCTGTAACTGGTCATAATCGACCCCTAATTGTCGCGCTTGCTCAACCAATGCGGTTAATTGCGGTGCCAACAAACTACCGCCAGATGTATTATTAGCTGGCGTTCTTGCGGCAATCCGCGATGGCTGACCACGACGGCGTTCAATCCAGCCTTGCTCAGCAAGTTGCTGCATTGCTCGCGATACTGTCATTGGGTTTACCGCTAAATGCTCGGCAAGATGGCGCACCGAAGGCAGAATCTCTTCAGGGTGCAACTGCCCGCCGACAATTAAGCGCACGATTTGATCGTGCAACTGTCGATAGATGGGTTCACCACTGTTAGGGTTAACATTTAATAATTCTAGCATTCGCCTTTAACAACCGTATTAACGCATTGATACACTCATACACTAAATGCTAAGGTAGCATAATCGCCATGAAATGCAAAAAGGAAACATTCCGATGATCAACAGGAAGTTTGTCAACACCGCCTTGGCTCAACCGGTTAGCCGCTCAGGGTTATGCCAATCGGCAACACTTACCAGCCGTTGGCTCGCGGTGGCCATTGTTATTTTATTCGCCAACTATAGCTATGCCGACACACAGGAAGCCAATGAGACTGCGCCCGCTAAAACTACAGCTTGTTACTTAGACGGTTTAGACGAGCAATTACAATGCGGTAAAATGAGTGTGCCAGAAAACCCCAAACAACCTGACGGTAAGCAAATCGACATTCATTTTGCGATTTTGCCGGCGATTAAAAACACTTATCCGGATGAAGCTTTACTCGCCATAGCGGGTGGGCCAGGCCAATCGGCTATCGAAAATGCCGCCAGCTTTAATCGTATGTTGTCAAAAGTCCGCCAGCAGCGTGATATTTTACTCATCGACCAACGCGGTACAGGCCAATCGAACATACTATCTTGTGACGATGACACCACAGCAATACTCAGTATGAATGATGATGATATGGATATCATTGCTATGACTGAAAAGTGCCTAGCTCAAATTGATGCCGACGTGACTCAATACGGCAGTAACTCAGCGTTAAAAGACTTCGAAGCGGTACGCCAATTTTTAGGTTATCAAAAACTGCATCTCTATGGCATTTCATATGGTTCACGCATGGCACAGCTTTATATGCGTCATTATCCAGAAGCCTTATTAACAGTGACATTAGATGGTGTGGTGCCAATGCAACAGAGTGTTGTCGCGATTGGTAGTTCAATAGAGCGTGGCTTAAATGTGTTATGGCGTGACTGTAAAAGTACACCGGCTTGCCAGCAACAGTTTCCTGATTTGGCAGATGAATACAATAAAGTCGACCAGCTGTTGGCTAGCGCACCGATTAATCAGCAGGTGCGCGATCCACAAACTAATCAACTTAGCGACTTTCTACTCACCCGCGGTAAGTTTTCTGGTGCTATTCGGATGGCAATGTACATGGCCAATATTCGCGCACTACTCCCCCATGCTATTCATCAAGCGGCACAAGGTAATTATCAATCGATATTAGGCATTTACGCGTTAACCATCGACAGCACAGGTATTGCCATGGGCATGCATGCATCGGTAGTTTGCGGCGAAGACATTCACCGCATTAGCGAACAAATGCGTAAAGATGCCAAAGAGTCGTACATTAGTAGCAGCATGTTAGATGGGTTAGAAAAAACCTGCCAAGCTTGGCCGATGCCAACGGTTGACGATAGCTTTAGCGAGCCCATCCACAGTGACATACCAACCCTACTCTTGTCTGGTGAACTAGATCCCGCCACGCCACCCAATTGGGGCGCCTTAGCGCAAGAGAAACTCACTCAGTCAAAGCACTTGATTGCCCCCTACGCGACTCACGGGGTGGCTGGTCAAAGCTGTGGTAATGATTTAGTCGCCCAATTAGTTGATCAAGGTTCGGTAAAAGACCTCGATGGCGCATGTTTACAAAAAGACGTACGTCGCAGTTTTTACCTCAACGCCAATACTGTAGAAGCACTGCCGGTTACCGACAACCCAGCCGACATCGAAACCAATCTCGACACAACGGCGCCAGCGAATATCGCTACAGATAAGGAATAGTCATGATTACTGTTGCAAACTTAACCAAAAAGATTGGCGATATTCAGGCATTAGATGATTTAAGTTTTAGCGCCGAAAATGGTCAGATCACCGGCTTACTCGGCCCAAATGGCGCCGGTAAAACCACCTGTTTACGCACCTTGTTTGGATTGCTCAAACCCGATTCAGGCACTGCCACGGTAAATGATATTGATGTAGCCGATGATCCGATTGGAGCCAAGAAGCAGTTGGGTTTATTCCCCGACCCTTTTGGTTTGTACGAGCGCCTTACCCCACGGGAATACATTAGCTTTTTTGCCGAACTGAGCGGTATGTCGCGTAAACAAGCTAAACAAGCCACCGCAAATGTCATTGCACAATTGAAGCTTGAAGACATTAGCGACCGTCGCTGCAAGGGCTTTTCCCAAGGTCAACGGATGAAAACCGCCTTAGCACAAGCGATTGTACATAGACCAAGTAACATTATTTTAGATGAGCCGACTCGTGGACTCGATGTGATGAACACCCGCCTATTGCGCGATATCTTGCTACAACTCAAAGCCGAAGGGCATTGTGTACTGTTTTCAAGCCATGTAATGCAAGAAGTCGCCGCCTTGTGTGACCGCGTCATCGTGATGGCTAATGGTAAAGTGATCGCCATGGGCAGCCCTGACGAACTGTGTCAGCAAACCGGCAAAGACTCACTAGAAGATGCATTTATCGAACTTATCGGTACTGACGAAGGAATTGCAGCTTAATGAAAATGATACTCGCAATGGTGCGCAAAGAACTCGTCGATGCCGCACGTGACAAGCGTTCGGTAATGGCTGGGCTGTATTACGCCATTGGCACCCCGCTGCTCATGTGTGGCATGTTTATGGTGTTAATTGGTCAACTGTCTAGCCCAGAAGATTTAAACATCAATATAAACAACGCAGATAATGCACCCGATTTAGTACGCTACTTAAGCAATAACGGCATTAACCATGGTGAAGGCGAAGACGCCAACAAAATCACCTTAACCATTAGCGACGATTACGCCACCAACATGGCCAAAGCCAAACAAGCTGAAGTGTTATTAATCGCCGATAATTCAGATGAGAAGCTGCAAAAGTCTATCCGCCGACTAGAACGTCAGCTGCAAACTTATAGCGCCGAAATGGGTAGCATACGGCTAATTGCACGAGGTATTAATCCACGTATTACCCAACCACTCAAAATCAATGTCGAAGACCAAGCCACCCCAGATTCTAAAGGCGGGATGATTTTAGGCATTGCCATTTTCACCATGATGTATTCGGTGTTCATCTCGGGCATGAACCTTGCTATCGACACCAGTGCCGGCGAGCGTGAGCGTAATTCACTGGCACTATTACTCAGCCACCCAATGAGCACCCGCCAATTAGTGATAAGTAAAATCATTGCCGTAAGCTGCTTTGCGTTACTTGGCTTAATCCTGATTTTATTAGTCTCTAAAGTGGCGTACGCCTTTGTCCCGTGGCAAGAAATAGGCTTTACCGTCAATATTACCCAAGACTTTATGGGCTTAATGTTCATTGTAGGGATCCCGGTTGCCTTGATGGCCGCAACCTTACAACTGTATGTGTCGTTTATGGCTAAAACCTTTAAAGAGGCGCAGTCATATTTAACCATGGTGCTGTTTGTGCCACTGGCACTATCAATTGCAGCCAGTTACAACATCGCCCCAGATGTATTGCAGTGGTTACCCGTATCGGGCCAGCAACAAGCCTTAATGGACTTTATCAAAGGTCGTGAAATTCCGATGCTGCAGCTAATTATTTCATCAATCACCACGCTGATCATTGCCATTGCATTAGCCGCAGGTTTAGAAAAGTCGCTTAAAAGTGAAAAAGTCGTCTTTGGCTTATAAGAGTTGGTTTATATCGATGTGATCCCAGCCTTGACGGCTTGAGATAAGGCTGGCTGATTTACCCGTAATCATTAACAAGGATGGTTTAACAGGGAATATTAACAACCAATAATGACGGACAACGCTATCGCGATTATCTGTTGGCATTCGTTGTTATTGTCGGCACGACAGCATCTGAAATGTCTAAACACTATTTAGAGCATAAACAACAAACTGACACCGGCAGCGTTGCTGAGCTTAAAATCCAAAACCAAGCGCTGACTGAGCGAGTGCCAGAGTGAGTGAAACGCGTTAGCGACAATGGCGTTAAGCTGAAGCAGCCGTTTAAACAGTTGTAGTGTTTGCACTAAAGTCCAGACACCTAACTACACAGGGAGGGTTGTCGGCTATTTCTGTTGGCTAATAGCATTCATTTGAAGTCAATAAATAGCTGATAAATAAACTATTAACCAAATTTTTAATCAATTAATATATTCCAGTAAATGCTGGACAATCGCGATGACCTTAAGAGTTAATCAACGAAAGTTCTGACAACATACTAGCAATAACAGCACATATGCAATTAGACATGAAAACAATGAAAAAGCTTGAATTGCCATTGTACGTTTAGAGGGATTTCATGCCTTAACTCAAATAATTTATAACGTTTAGTATGCCAATAAATATAAATATAATGTTCAAAATCCAACATAAAAACATTCAATAAATAAAAAAGGCCCTTCCTCTAAATTTTTCTATACGCTTTTAAAGTAATACTTATATAATAAAGGAGAAGTCAAAATAATCATCAAAAAACTTGATAATAAAAATTTTATCTGTTAAAAATCCTGGATAACTATCATACTCAGATAATATTAGATCTAAATATTAAATTCCCATCATAAAATTATTTTATAGTTGGATATATGTAATCTAAAATAACCATAGTAACAAAACAGAGTGAATCAATCATAAAAATGATATAATAAACTTTAAAAATACGTGTTATTTTAGTTGGTACACAATCTTTTAAATGAAATAAATTATACCGCTTTGCATACCAATCAAACATAAAAACACTCGCATAATGAAGCGTTCCATGTCCTGTTAAAAAGATGTTTAATGAGAAATATTCACGTCCATTTTCTAATATCCCTTCAACTGACTTAATACGTTTTTTGTATATATATAACAACATAGGCAACAAAACAAATAAACCTAAAAATACAAAGCTGCCACCTAATAAAAGCCCTATAAGATCTGTTATTGACATTATTTTTCTATCACCTCGTACAAAAGTTCTGCTTTATCTCCTATATAATGACCCCCATGCTTCGCCCCAAAATATCCTCCAACACCACCGGCGACTATCCCACACCATAGTAAACTAGTCCCGCCACTAGGAAGACCAAAAACAATTGAACATAAACCATAACTTGCAATAAAACCACCGCCAGCGCCCCCGACAATAGATCCAGCGCCTTTGCCCGTCTCAACATATTTAGCTTTAGTACACTCAAGACCTGTACCTTCAAGACAAGCTCGTTGGATATTTGCTGTTGCCTCAACACCCGTTAATACAACGCCTACATATCCAACACGCTTTAAGTTTTTTGCCATATTCGCTACAGTTTTATAATGTTCAGCAAAAATAGGAATATTTTGAGCATGTCCGCCCATTTTATCCCAACGTCTAATTAAACTTTTGCTACTTAAACCTAATTGAGTTCGAATATCTCCTGGCATTAAATTTTCACCAAACGCGGGCTGACCAAAGCGTCTTAAAGCATTCTTTAAATTAGAAAAGATAACCTTCCTTCGATGTTGAAACTCAGGAGACCTCAAGTTACCTTTTGCGTTATAAGTCTTAACATACGTCTGCTCTAAATTTTTTAAGTTCTCCTTTACAAAGCTAACATGCGAGTTCCAAGTGTTATTAGCTACGCCTAATAATAAGCCGTTATATTTAGCAACATTACTGAGTAAGTCGTACCGCTTGGCCAAAACTTCTTTTTCAATCTCATCAAGCTCTCTCAACTTTTTATCAATAACCAACGCATACTTTTGAAACTCTTGTTCTTCTATTGTGCACTCAAATGTATTTAAAGGAGAAATTAAAACGATTTGACCAGGCTTAGCAAAGCCATCGATTAGATGAGAGTTAACAAATTTAAAATGCTCAAAGGTTTCTTTTGTTGGCATGTTGTATAGCGCAAGGATCAATACATTGACCGCCATACGCTTCTCAACAATATGTATTGCAAGACCACTTGGTATTGCAGAGGTATTACTCATAAAACATCCTTGCTTTCACGATTTAGTCCTTCAATATTTAGATCTATATTTTACACCTATGCCTCTAATTTTCTATTATCAAATAGGATATAAATACCTTTACCTCCACATCATAATGGTTATAAAGCGTATCGTATGGGTCTTTTTATCCTCACGACACGCTTTAACATAGCAGAAACTGAATTTTTTTAATTACTTAGCTTTAGGTCTAAATGGCTTGATCACTGCTTCGTCACACACCAAAAACGGTCCATCCATTAAGTCGATACAGTATGGAATGGCTGGGAATACCGCATCTAAACATTCGCGAATAGACTTAGGTTTACCGGGCAAATTGACAATCAGCGAATCGCCGCGTAATCCTGCAGTTTGACGTGATAAAATAGCAGTTGGTACAAACTTTAATGACTCGGCGCGCATGAGTTCACCAAAGCCTGGCATCATTCTATCGCACACAGCTTCGGTAGCTTCTGGGGTAACATCGCGTTTGGAAGGACCCGTTCCACCAGTGGTCACGATTAAACAACAATCTTGGTTGTCGGCTAAATCAATTAATGTGGCTTCAATAACGTCACCCTCATCTGGGATCACCTTGTAAACAGGTTCCCATTCAGAGGTTAAGTATTCAGTTAATACATCAATAATAGCTTTGCCCGACAAATCTTCATATATACCCGCGCTGGCACGATCGCTCACGGTAACGATGCCTATTTTAGCTTTGCTCATGGTTATCTTTCCCTAATGTGGGTAAATCAATCTCAGCTAGAGTTGAGGTTAAATCAATAATGCACTTATAGACCGACAATCTACCAAATAAATGTGAGTTCACAAAATAACAGATCGATAAATAGATCACTGTTTCAGTATAAACAATGACTTCGTCTAATAGAGTATTTATACTATATTACCTTTTTAGTTCGGCTTAGTTTACATGCTAGGTTGCTGATGACTATTAAATCGAGATAACAATATGCATACTAACCGACAGCGCGGCTTTACCCTTATCGAACTAGTTGTAGTGATCATTATTTTAGGTATTTTGGCTGTGGTTGCTGCGCCGAAGTTTATTAACCTAAAAAGTGATGCGCTTATCGCCAATTTAAATGGTTTGCAAGGGGCGTTAAAGTCGGCCAATACCTTAGTGTATTCTAAAGCAGTATTAACTGGTCAAGAAAAGCTCGAACCCGGTTCGGTGGCAGTTAATGGCACACCGATTAGCACCACTGTGGGCTACATTACATCTTCACCAGCCAATGTAGCAGCGGCTATTGACGGTTCTTTTGAAGTGATGACTGGTGCACAAGATGAGATTACCGCGGACTGGGGATTATTTAATGATCCAGGAAAAACCATGCATATTTACCCTAAAGGATATGGCAATACGGGTAACTGTAGCTTGCTTTACAATGTTGATTCAACGAATACCACCGAACCGACGTTTTACAGTATTACCAGCAGCGGCTGTTAGGGCTATATGAACAAGGAGTAACAAACAAAAGAGTCAATATTGAGAGAAGATTGAGACGGTAAAAGATACTGTGAAAATTACAGTATCAATTGATTTACTGAATGGCTAGCCTTAGTAACCGAGTTAATAAGCTACTGAATAAGCTACTTAGGATTGACGTATAAAATTAAAATACCTGCAATCGCCATGCTAGCGACTTGCTGCAACTCTTCAATGCTTGCCCCTTCTGATGCCTGAATCGACATTCCCTGAAACAAGGTGCTAATGAATCGCGCTAACACTTCAGGCTGACAATCTGCATTTAATTCACCTTGATGCTTGGCTTGCTCAAATCGGGCAATCAACTGGAGCTTATGTTGCGCTTTGCGCTCTAAAACAGCTTGTTTAATAGACTCGCTCGCCTCACTACATGAAAGGGTGCTGTTAATTAATGCGCAACCTTGAGGGTGGCTACAGTCAGTAAACTTGGCTGCAGCGCCAAGCAATAAGCCGCGAACCACATCAGCAACATATTGATGTTTAAAAGCCGTATTAAATAATGAATCTGGGCGGTTTTCGTATAAATCGATGGCTTTTAAAAATAGCTGCTCTTTATTACCAAATGCGGCATACAGGCTAGGCTTCTTGATCCCCATAGCCTCCGTTAGCTCGTTTAAAGAAGTCCCTTCATATCCATGACGCCAGAAAACATTAAGCGCTTGCTCTAATGCTAAGTCGATATCGAACCCACGAGGGCGACCAACGCAAGCTGCTTTTGTGATTGTCATAAATAGTACCTCATATATTAACGCAGCTTTACTTATCAGAAACTTAACTGGCTTTCTAATGACAAATAACCCGCATACTTTAGCATAATATTAAGCCATCTTAGGGTTAATATTGTGCAGATTTGTCGCAATTATAACAATTGAACAAGTATTGATTAACGCTATTTCATCGCAACAAATCACCTTGTAAGTAGTGATGTTACTTTATCTTCCCGCTAATTGAACCTCTTGTCAAAATAATTTAATACCTGTCGGTACAAAAGTCATTGACAGGGTTATTTTAATCTATATATTACCGTTCGGTACAGAACATTTTTTACCTATCGGTATAAAATTAATCCGCACACCAATATAACGACCCTATAGCCTGCTGAAAAAAACGTAAATGCTATTGATTAAAGGACCGCACCATGAAGACGTTAACATCAATTAAAACCACTTTATTAGTCAGCCTAACGGCATTGCTATTAGTGGCGTGCGGCGAACAACCTGCACAACAAGCCAATACATCTGCAGCGCCTAAGGTAGATGTTGCTAACGTGCTTTATGAGCGCATTACCGAGTGGGATCAATTTACCGGACGCTTACAAGCCCCTGAAAAGGTCACTTTAGTGCCTCGCGTATCGGGCTATATTGAATCGATTAACTTTAAAGAAGGCGCGCTAGTGCAAAAAGGCGATGTGTTATTTACCATCGACTCGAGTGTTTTTATTGCTGAATATGAACGCCTTAAAGCAGAATTAACCAGTGCTCTATCGGCCAATCAACTCGCTAAAAATGACTACGCACGGGCAAATAAACTTTTTTATCAAAAAGCGGTATCAGAAGAGCTAATTGATACTCGTCGCTCTACTATGCATCAAACTGCGGCAGCGGTTGCGTCAGTTAACGCCGCATTAACCCGCGCACAACTTAACGTTGAATACACCCATGTTACCGCTCCCATCACGGGTCGTGTTTCATATGCCAACGAAACCGCAGGTAACTTCGTTACGGCAGGACAAACACATCTCACCAGTTTAGTATCAACATCGCATATGTACGCTTATTTCGATATCGACGAGCAAAGCTATTTAAAATATGCGGCCTTATCGTTCGAGAATAAACGCCAGAATCCTCGTTTAGGTAACAATGCCGTGGTTATGGCGCTTGCCAATGAAACCAGTTTTAATCACCAAGGCGTGATCGACTTTGTTGATAATGCAGTAAACCAACAAACCGGTACTATTCGTGTTAGAGCCAACTTTGCTAATCAAGACAATCAGTTACTTCCAGGCTTATTTGCTCGCATCAGCATTGCTGGTAGCGAGTCGTATCAACGTATTTTAATTGACGACAAAGCCATTATGACTGACCTAAGCAACAAGTTTGTCTTAGTGGTAAGCGACAAAAATATCCTTGAATATCGTGGTGTTAGCCTCGGAGCGAAACTTCATGGTTTGCGTATTATTACCGCAGGGTTATCGCCTAACGACACCATCGTGGTTAATAGCCTGCAAAAAGTACGTCCCAACGTCACTATTGAGCCAAACCTGACCGAAATGGCAGGTGACGGTCAGCTTGAAGCCTTGCATCAAGCGCAACAAATCCTCGATAACCAGCCTCTCACAGCACAAGTTGCTGATGACGCTAGTCAAGGTTAAGGAAACTACACTATGTTGTCTCAATTTTTTATTAAAAGACCGATTTTTGCCGCGGTTCTGTCGCTACTGTTCTTTATTTCAGGCGCGCTGGCGGTATGGCAATTACCGATCACCGAATACCCTGAGGTAGTACCGCCAACAGTCGTTGTTACGGCAAACTACCCAGGCGCCAACCCAAAAGTAATCGCCGAAACGGTTGCGTCACCGCTGGAGCAAGAGATAAACGGCGTAGAAAACATGTTGTACATGTCTTCACAAGCCACATCCGATGGCCGCATGACGCTAACCATCACCTTTGCGATTGGTACTGACGTTGATTTAGCTCAAACCCAAGTGCAAAGCCGGGTAGAGCGTGCAAAACCTCGCTTACCAGAAGAAGTACAACGCTTAGGTATTGTGACCGAAAAGTCATCACCGAGTTTAACCATGGTGGTGCATTTAACCTCGCCCGATAACCGTTATGACATGTTATATCTGTCTAACTATGCGGTATTGAAAGTGAAAGACGAATTAGCTCGTATTACCGGTGTGGGGGCGGTGCGCGTATTTGGCGCAGGTGACTACAGCATGCGTGTATGGCTAGATCCTAATAAAGTGGCAGCAATCAGTTTATCTCCGAGTAATATTGTTGCCGCTATTCGTGAGCAAAACCAACAAGCAGCAGCAGGAAGCCTAGGCGCACAACCTAGTGGCGACAGTGATTTCCAATTATTGATCAACGTTAAAGGTCGTTTATCCAGCGTTGAAGAGTTCGAGAATATTATTATTAAAGTGGGCGATGAAGGTCAGATCACCCGTTTAAAGGATGTTGCTCGGGTTGAATTAGGCGCATCAACTTATGCCCTACGTTCAATGTTAGACAATAAAGACGCTGCTGCACTACCTGTTTTCCAAGCATCGGGTTCAAACGCGATTCAAATATCTGATGATGTCCGTTCTAAAATGGCTGAATTGTCTCAGGCATTTCCAGAAGGATTAACCTACGACATCGTCTACGATCCAACCGTGTTCGTCCGCGGTTCAATAAAAGCGGTAGTGCAAACACTGCTCGAAGCTTTATTGCTGGTAGTACTCGTCGTGGTACTGTTTTTACAAACGTGGCGCGCATCCATTATTCCATTAGTGGCCGTTCCGGTATCGCTTGTGGGTACCTTTGCCTTTATGCACCTATTGGGCTTCTCACTGAATGCCTTATCATTATTTGGTTTGGTATTAGCCATCGGTATTGTCGTTGACGATGCTATCGTGGTGGTTGAAAACGTTGAACGAAATATCTCTGACGGTTTATCTCCTGTTGCTGCCACCCAAAAGGCAATGAAAGAAGTGACCGGCCCGATTGTCGCCACCACACTGGTTCTAGCAGCAGTATTTATTCCAACCGCCTTTATGTCAGGTTTAACCGGCCAGTTTTATAAGCAGTTCGCGCTGACGATCACCATTTCCACCTTTATTTCAGCGATTAACTCGTTAACCCTGAGCCCTGCATTATCGGCATTACTGCTTAAAGGTCATCACGAGAAAAAAGATGTGCTTACTCGTGGCATGGATAAACTGCTGGGAGGCTGGCTATTCAATCCATTTAATCGCCTGTTTGCGCGCATGTCTGAAGGTTACGGTTGGCTGGTTAAAAAGATCATCCGTTTTGGTGCGGTTGTCGGCATTATTTATATCGGTTTAGTCGGCTTAACAGGCTTACAATTTGCCAACACCCCTACTGGTTATGTACCAGGGCAAGATAAACAATATCTTATCGCCTTTGCACAATTGCCTGATGCCGCGTCATTAGATCGCACTGAAGCTGTCGTGAAAGAAATGTCACGAATTGCCTTAGCGCAACCTGGTGTCGCCCATGCGGTAGCCTTTCCAGGCTTAAGCATTAATGGCTTTACTAACAGCACCAATAGCGCCATTTTGTTTACCCCGTTGGATGACTTTGCCGATCGCAAAGATCCATCATTATCAGCAGGCGCAATTGCAGCAGCGTTAAATCAACAGTTTGCCGCCATTGACGGTGCGTATATTGCGATTTTCCCACCACCGCCAGTACAAGGCTTAGGCACCATTGGTGGCTTTAGATTACAAATTCAAGACCGGGCAAACTACGGTTATGAAGAGTTGTATAAAGTGACCATGGAAGTGATGCAAAAAGCATGGGCAACGCCAGAGTTAGCGGGGGTGTTCTCGAGTTATCAAGTGAGTGTGCCACAACTTGACGTGAACATTGATCGTACTAAAGCCAAACAACAATCGGTGTCGTTAGACGAATTGTTTTCCACATTACAGGGTTACATGGGCTCGGTTTACGCCAACGACTTCAACCAATTTGGCCGCACTTATCAAGTTAAGGTGCAAGCCGATGAGCAGTTTAGACAAACGCCAGAACAAATAGCCCAACTTAAAGTACGCAACAACCAAGGCGAAATGGTGCCTATTGGTTCATTTATTAATGTGACCAATACATCCGGGCCTGACCGAGTCATGCATTACAACGGTTTTACCACTGCAGAACTTAACGGTGGTGCTGCGCCAGGATACAGTTCTGGTGAGGCACAAGCTGCGATTGAAAAAATATTGGCAGAAACCTTACCCAATGGCATGACTTACGAGTGGACAGAGATCACTTACCAGCAGATTTTGGCCGGTAATGCGGGTACCTATATTTATCCGTTAATTATCTTATTAGTGTTTATGGTATTAGCGGCGCAATATGAAAGTTTAACCTTGCCATTAGCCATTATTCTTATTATTCCAATGACACTATTGTCAGCATTAACAGGGGTGCTTATCTACGGTGGCGATAACAATATCTTTACCCAGATTGGTTTGATTGTACTGGTGGGGCTGGCAACCAAAAACGCCATTCTGATTGTTGAGTTTGCCAAGGAGTTACAAGACAAAGGCATGCAACCATTAGAGGCGATACTTGAAGCGGGTCGTTTACGTTTACGGCCTATTTTAATGACCTCGATTGCCTTCATTATGGGGGTGGTACCTATGGTATTCTCGAGCGGACCAGGTTCAGAAATGCGCCAAGCAATGGGTGTTGCAGTATTCTCTGGCATGATTGGGGTGACTATTTTTGGCCTTATCCTCACGCCACTGTTTTACTATGCTCTGGCTAAGCGTGGCAAACATAACGCCGAGTTAGCTGAACCAGTCGAGTCGCACGACTAAATACCTAATGGGATCAATCATCACAAAAAAGAGCTAACCCTAGGGTTAGCTCTTTTTTATTGCCCTGCCACTAACTCAAGCATCTGCTGTACATGAACCTTATGCCAAAATATAAATAGTTAAAACAAATTAATAACTTAGATGAAATAGCATTAGGTAATCTAACCCTTTAAAATATAACCGATGTCGACATTCACATTGAAGAGCACCTGCTCATTAGGCTGATGGCGCATTATAAATTGTCTTGCTGTTGAACATGATCAACAAGACTGGCTATCGACATGTTTTGCTCAAGCGTTGGGTTTTTTAAGCGTGTTGCAAACCAAAAACGCGGCTTCCAATAGATATTATTCAAACTCGAAATTTTGACCCCTTTTTTAGTCGAGGCATGTAAAAAACGATTGTTGCCCATGTAAATACCGACATGGCGAACGGTTCGAGTGGTTTTAAAAAACACTAAATCGCCCGTTTGCAACTGAGCTCGCGGCACCTCTTTACCCATAATACGCTGCGCGTTTACAGTACGAGGTAATTTGTCACCGACAATATTAAGGTAAGCCAAATACACAAATCCTGAACAATCAATACCGTTTTTACTCAGCCCACCTAAACGATAAGGGGTACCTTTCCATTCGTTATGAAAACTTAGCAGGTTTGACTCGCTCCATTTTGGCGGCGGTTGCAACATAGGCGGTACCGCCACAGGTATAGGCGCAACCACAGGAGGCTTTGCCGCACACGCAGACAACAACACCACTACACAACCAACTAATAATCCTTTAGTCAATTCGACCCACTCCAAGACCCGAAAAATCACCCAAAATATAAACGTGTCACAATAAGCAATCAAAATCACGCTTGCCGATATAGACGTTTAACGAGTCATCATTTGCATGCACTGCACTAAAGCCCGTTTAGTCGCTATTTTATCCGCTTTAATTTGTGAGCGTAGCATAGTTCCTTGCCAGTTTGACCAAAAAACACTCGCTAATATTGATGCCGATAAGTCGGCACGAATATGCCCTTGTTGTTGACCTTGTTGAATAAGTGCACTCAATAAACCTAACCATTTATCGTAAAGATGAGTCAATGTTTGATGCAATAATGGTGATTGTGGACTCACCTCAACCATCAAGTTACCGATAACACAGCCGCGAGGCTGATGACCACTAAAAAGCTCATCAATGAGTTGATGATAGCCATTCAATAGCGTCGATAAATTGGCTTTAAAATTCGCACTAGGATCAATCGCAATGGGTTGAATGCGTTGTTGGAAATAATGTTCGGCAACGGCAGCTGCAAACGCTTCTTTACTGGCAAAATAATGGTAAAAAGAACCTTTAGGAATGCCGACTTCATCGAGGATCAATTTAATGCCTACGCCACTGTATCCATGCAAAGCAAAAAGCTTTTCGCCTACGGCACAAATCGACTGTTTACTGGTGATATTTTTGTTCATAGGGCCTCCCATTTTAGTGACAGAATAAACAAGAATAGACCAGTCGTCTACATTTTTGCGAAACATCGAGTCTGTTATTGTATTGTCATGGTAAAATAAGCATTATTAGTGAGTATTTGGCTTAATACTCTCGTCCAGCCGTTGATTGTCGGTGCGTTTCAGCGCAACCGTGGTCGATATGCTGATGACCCCTTTTCTGGCACTGTTTGCGCTTGTACAACACGCTTCAGCTGCCACTTAACAACAAGATACAAGTACATATCAACGCAGTAAAATAACCGCTTGCGGTATTAATTATCCCAACCAAAAGCTAGCGACTTAGCAAACATTCGCTAAAGGTGTTTACTGACATTAGGTATAAACACCTTTAGGGACTTGGGCTTGACTTTAATACACAGATCTTCAGATTCAAATAACTCACCGTCAATCACATATTGGCATGACGAATCAGTATTTAAGTAGATTTTCTTGGCTTGTACATGCCGAATACCACTCACTTGATCATCCTCACGCGCTCCGGTTAAGCCAGCAAATAGCAGCTCGGTCATACTCAATAATTGTTGTTGTGATACTTCACTCGACTCAATCCAAGTAATGTCTAACAAGCCATCGGTGATATTGGGTTCACCATTACCTTGTGCTAACAAACTGGTAAAGGGTGCAGCATTGGCAATCACTAGGCTAGTGGTGTTAATCACTTGAATTTCACCACCATCAAGCTGTAACCTCATCGACAATGGTTGGTTTTCTTCTATCGCCTCCCACAAACCATTAAGATATGCCCACTGGCCTAGCTGATCTTTTCGGTCACGATCAGCTTTTTCAATCATTTTTTGCTCAAAGCCTAATCCCACCAGCAACAACATCAACTGATTATTACAAATGGCGGTATCAATTCGCTGACAATGACCTTGAATTAAAATATCAAGCGCTTGCGACACAGGAACCAACTTACTGGTTACGCCAAATAAGGTATGACTTAGTGCGTTGGTGGTTCCCATCGGAATAATACCTAAGAAAATATCAGTATCGACAATAACCGATGCCACCTCGTTAACTGTGCCATCACCACCGCAGGCCACAATAATATCCGCACCCTTGTTTTTGGCATGTTCGGCGAGTTGCCCAGCTGACTTATCTTTGGCGGTATGCAGCACTTCAAGCTGAAAATAGTCCGACAAGGTTTGGATTATATGATCAGCTTCATCATGCCACTTGCCACCACCTGACACTGGGTTAACAATTAACCAAGCGCGTTTGTGGATGTTAATTTGGTTCCGGCTATGCATTTTCTCTACCGCAGCCAACTGCCATTTATTTAACCGTGCCGTTTGACGAATATTATTAATGGATTTAAGCACATCACTAAAATCACTGTGTTGATCACGACACACCAAATAAGCCGCTAACACCAACACAGAACGTCCTCGACCTAAGGCACAATGCACCACCACATTTTTGCCGTTACCGACTTGAGTGTGCAACCAATTGATGGCTTGATTTAACTGCGCGACAGTCGGCACGCTGTGATCCAATACGGGAATATTTAAATAGGCGATATGTTCATCAACCAAGGTCCACTCTAATGCGTCAAATTCGGCAGTAACATCCAAAATCGCATCAATTTTTCTTTCCTTAAGCAGGCTAATATCACTCGGAAACAATCGACAAGCCAAATACAACTGCTTATCAATTTTTTGGATTGCGGGCACTTTATCGTGCTGTCTCGCCCAAGCGTTATACACTTGGCAACCCATTAAAAATGGAATAAAACTCCAACTGATATACCAAGGAATACTGCCATCTTGGCTTTTACGGAATATGCCTGCGCTATTAACCCAATACGCCGAACTCACCAGCCCCAAAGACAATGCAATCCAGCCAAAAATGAGCTTAAGTACCACGTAAGGAAGCGCCACACATAAGCACAAAGCCAATAATACGCCAAGGGTATAATAATATTTAATATGAATTCGGCTGAGCATGGGGGTCCTCCTGCGATAGAAAAGCAGCACATGTGTGCTGCTTGGGCTAATGCTTATTGTAATAACACTCTGGTCTCTTCGCGGCAGTCACTCAAGTATTCCACTTCAGCTTACATTAGCGTAAAGGCAATTACCCCTACATCAATAATCCTAAGCTAAAAAGCTTAATGGCTCTGAACGGATAAAATAGTTAATTAGATAGATTTGGTAGTTAACAGTCTGGATCTTCTGCTTTCATACCTTCTTTTACATCTTCACATGCATCTTCAACAGCATTACCTGCATCTTGCATCATTTCATCCACTTTCTCGCCAGCATTCTCAGCTTTGTTATCTGAACAGGCTGATAAACCTGCGGTTAAAAACACCATTAAGCTTGCCATTGTCAGTAATTTTAATAATTTCATATTCATCTCCAAGATGATGGTTGTAATCGAATAATTTTATATCGCTAACCTTATCTCGAGTTAAGAGATCAGGTTAACTACTATGCTCGGGGACCTTTGCCTCTAATCGCATTGGCTACTAATGAAATCACCAGTAACACAATAAAAATAAAGAAAATAATTTTCGCGATACCTGCTGCGGCACCGGCAATACCCGTAAAACCCAATAGACCCGCTATAACGGCTATAACTAAAACATTAATGTCCAGCCCAACATAAAAACCTCCTTGGTGTACGGTTCACATTGTGATGTGCGTTGAATTTACGCTGACGGTTGACACAAATATCTTATCTCTATCGTCAAAATTAACAATTCACACCACGACTATGTGTTAGTTAAAGCTAACATTGTGCCAACTTCAACAAAAAACTATAAGACCATGATTTGTAGATATTTTAATTTAAGGTAAGAAGATCAATAATGAAGAAGCCATAGTCGAGCAGGCAATTTTTACCGATGATACGGTAAGGATTTCAGGCTATCACGGTTAGGTAGCGAAATATCGATATGTAAACAAAAATGCATCTATTAGCTGTAATGGCTTACCCTTTATGAGGCAACTTAAGTGAAATTAAGGCAGCAAGAGCGACAAAACTACTGGATATCCATAAACAGGCTTCTAAGCCATATTCTTGAAACACCCAACCTGAAAGTACTGTACCCATTAACCGTCCCATGGCATTAGCCATATAGTAAAAACCCACATCCAGTGACACTCCATCACTGCTGGCGTAGCTAACGATTAAGTAGCTGTGCAGTGATGAATTAATCGCAAACACCGCGCCAAATAACAATAAACCCGCTATTAATGTTACCTGGATATAAAAGTCAAAATGCAGAGTGAGAGCAATAGCCGCCGGGATCAGTAATAAGTAGCTTGCCCATGCAAATGCAGCTCGACCGCTCGGCACTTTGCCCTGCCGTTTACCGGTGAAATAAGGTGCAATAGATTGTACGATCCCATAACCAATTACCCAGCTAGCCATAAAGCCGCCAACCCACCAATGATCCCAGCCAAAGGTTGTGGCTAAAAATACCGGTAATGCCACCACAAACCATACATCTCTGGCGCCAAACAAAAACATCCGCGCCGCCGACAGTAAGTTAATCGCCTGACTTTTCGAAAAAATATCTTTGAATTTGGGTTTGTTTTTAGCTTTGCCTAAATCATCTTTTAAGGTCACTAAACTAAATAACCATACAATGCCTAATAACGTGGCCATTAACATAATAGCCCCTCTAAATCCCAAGCCCGTAAGCAACACACCACCTAAAAAGAACCCCACCCCTTTTAAGGCATTTTTAGAACCGGTTAACAGCGCCACCCACTGATAAAGCTTACCCTCGGCATCTGCTGGCACCAGAGTTTTAATGGCACTTTTGGCGCTCATTTTATTCAAATCTTTGGCGATACCCGACAAGGCCTGCGCTGCCATCACGTAAACCACTGTGAGCATGTCAGCAGGCACGGTTAGCATGGCTAACGCCACGATTTGCAGGCCTAAGCCAATATTCATGGTGTTATTAAGGCCAAGCCTTGCCCCTAACCAACCGCCAATAAGATTGGTGATCACCCCAAAGATTTCATAAAACAAAAACAACATCGCAATATTTAACGGGCTGTAACCTAGCTGATGAAAGTACAGCACCACCAGCATACGCAAGGCGCCATCGGTTAAGGTAAATGCCCAATAATTAGCGGTGATCAGCAAATACTGCTTTATCGATGGTGGTAAGCTACGCAATGAAACCAGCCCCATGAACGCTATTCCTTATCAGCTAAGCCGACTTTGCGCGCCAGCTCTGCAGTGCGATTAGCGTATCCCCACTCATTGTCGTACCACACATACAGCTTAACTTGGGTGTCATTGACTACCATGGTCGACAAGGCATCGATAATGCTTGAACGTGGGTCGGTTTTATAATCTACCGACACTAATGGACGTTCTTCATAGCCCATAATGCCTGCAAGTTCTTGTTGTGATGCCTGCTTAAGCAGCTGATTTACTTCTTCAACTGTAGTGCCTCGCGCCACTTCAAACACGCAATCGGTAAGCGAAGCATTAGCTAACGGCACGCGTATCGCATGGCCATTTAACTTGCCTTTTAGCTCAGGAAAAATATGGGTGATGGCAGTCGCTGACCCCGTGGTGGTCGGAATTAAACTGATGCCACAAGCCCTTGCGCGGCGTAAGTCTTGATGCGGTGCATCCAAAATAGTTTGGGTATTAGTAATGTCGTGGATTGTCGTCATCGAGCCATGCTTAATGCCAATTTTCTCATGGATCACTTTCACCACTGGCGCCAAACAGTTGGTGGTACAAGATGCCGCGGTCACTATAGGGTGGATGGCTTTATCGTATAAATGCTCGTTTACACCCATCACAATGTTTAACACGCCGTCTTCTTTTACTGGCGCAGTCACCACAACCCGTTTTACACCTTGATCTAAATAAGCTTGCAGCAAGGCTGTGGTTTTTATCTTACCTGATGCTTCAATCACCACGTCACATTTTGACCAATCGGTATCTTTAGTCGCAATATTACGACTACAAGGAATGGCGTTACCATTAATCACTATCGCCTCCCCATGATGGGTCGCCTCATGATGCCAACGGCCATGCACTGAATCAAAGGTCATTAAATGGGCCAAGGTCGCAGCGTCGCCAGCAGGATCGTTAATGTGCACTATTTCAACATCGTCCCAATCATATGCAGCGCGCATAGATAAACGTCCCATACGGCCAAAACCGTTAATGCCTATTTTTATCGTCATAATGGTGTCCTACTAAATAAAGTTAACTAACCTCATATATGGTCTCCTCCCGTATTGCAAGGTATAACTCATCGATAACAGGGACAGGATTGCTGTCATATATA